>JAGGWM010000185.1 GCA_021157445.1 Thermococcus sp.
ACTACTTAATAGCGAATCTCTTTGGCATAGCATTTTCATTTTTGGTCAGATTCCTTTTTAACCGAAACATCACATGGGGGTAGGGGGAGGTTAAAATGGAGCGGGAGTTGGATTTGGTTTATAAGAGGGTTTCAACTGGGGTAAAAGGGTTGGATGAGCTTTTGGGAGGAGGCCTTCTTCCAGGGAGAGTATATGTAGTAACGGGGCCTCCAGGAAGTGGAAAGACGACTTTAGGTATTCAGTTTCTCATTGAAGGTGCAAAGCATAATGAAAAGGGGGTGTATATTTCTATTGTGGATGATGCAAGAACGATTATTCAGGATATGCTTCATTTTAAATTTAACCTGATATATTATATAAAAAGTAAGAAAATCGTGATATATGATTTGAGCACTTTTATCTCGGAAGGGGACAAGAAGCCAACATGGGGAGAAGTTCTGGATGAAATAAAAAGGATAATTCTTCAGGAAAATGCAAAAAGAGTTGTCATAGATTCATTCACTCCCCTTGAATTTTTAGTAGAGGATCCAGAGAACAAAAGACGGGAAATTACAAGGTTAATTAAGCTTCTTTCAACAATGAAGGTAACTGCGATCACAATAACTGAAATGCTCGACTCCGACAGGTATACCGATGACTATTATGTTGCCAGCGGTGTTATAGTTATGCACCACTTTATGCGGCAGTACCAGATGATAAGGGCAATTCAAATACTTAAAATGAGGGGGATTGCCCATGATACGAATATGAAGAAGATGAGGATTACGGAGGATGGAATCGTAGTATATAATGAAGCTCCGTGGTGATGCTTGATGTCTGATGAGATGAACAAGAAGAGAAACCTCATAAAGGAGGCTTATCGATTTGGCTATTTTGTTGGATATAAGGGACATACAGAGTGGATTTCGTGGATTTCTAAGAAAAAAGCAAGGATTTATAGCCTCGCAGAGGAACTAGGAATACTTGAAGAAGTTAAAATGGCTTATGAGGAAGGGCTAAAAGACGGAAAGGCTAAGAGAATGAAGGACATATCCTTGGGATTATTAACATCAAGCTCGGAAGATATGCCTGAGCGGAGAGAAAGAAACGAGGTGCTCGAAAACGACCTCGAAGAGGAATTCTCTGAGTTTTTAATTACACCTAAAATCGTCGAACCGCCCAAAATACTGGCCGTTATGAAATCTATAGAGACCCCAAAAATGCTATCTCTTCCAAAAATCCTTAATAAGGGGGATTAACATAGTTAGTTCCATCAATGTGGCATAAATTCGACTGTAAGTGAGGTTGCGGAGTAAAGTTTATTCGCTCTTTTGATTATTTCTTAGAGGTGTTGTTTATGAAGGAGTTCTTAAAAGAGGCCGAGATCTTTAATGCCGAGAATGTTTTGGGATACATAGCAGAGATTAGCAACTTTCACAGAATACAAGGTTCTAAAGAGTTGGTTGAAGTTGCAAGATACATAACCGAGGAGCTCAGGGTAAACGGGATAAAAGCAAAGCTTCTCGAAGATGTTTACGATGGAAAGCGGTGGCACCTAACACTTGCCTCCCCAATAGCCTGGGATCTCGTTTACGGGGAAATTGAGATAGGGGAAACTAGGGTAACAACTTTCAGAACGCCTCTTGTCGTAATGGCCCATTCCCCCTCAGGAGAAGCAGAAGGGGAAGTTGTGGCCATAGAAAGAGAAGAAGATTGGGAAAAAGCAGAGGGCAAGATTGTTCTGGTGAATAAAAAGTGGCATGAGAATTACAAAAAGGCAAATAAGAACGGTGCTCTTGCTTTTATAGCTTACAGAAAGGGAACGGGCAAGGCGTTTCCATATATAGGTCTGTTTCTAACTAAAAAAGACCTGCAATGGGCAAAAATCCCGGCTGTTGCAGTAAGTGAAGAGATTGCAAACAAAATTTTCGAGAAAGTAAAAAAGGGAGAGCCAATAAAAGCCAAAATAAAAGTAGAGACTGTAATAGCAGAAAATCAGATTCTTCCAATTGTTTACGCAGAGATTGGGAAGCCTCCTTATGTTCTGCTCACGGCCCACATATGCCACCCGAAGCCGGGAGCAAATGACAATGCAAGCGGTGCTGCCATGCTTATTGAGCTGGCTAAGGTGCTCAACAATCTCTACGATGATTCATTCCGCTTTGGCTTCGCATTTCTGTGGATTCCTGAGCATTATGGAACACAGGCATTTATAGAGAGATATGCAAGACTTGGGGATTATTACGTCGCAATAAACCTCGACATGGTTGGAGGAAGTGAAGACAGAGCTAATTCTACAATAATGATAATCAGAACTCCGCTCTCAAGGTTCTCAATAATTTCTGGTATTCTGGAGTATTTTATAGGCCTTGCAAACTCCAAGGGAGAGAGCTTTGGCGGAAGTGCACTGCCAAAAATGAAAAGTAAAGCGTATCCCTATGAGCTTGGAAGCGACCATGATGTGTTCAACTTATTTGGGATTCCAAGTGTAATGCCAATAACCTGGCCTGATAGGTTTTATCATTCAAGCGAGGACAGCGTGGAAAAAATAAGCAAAGAAAGCCTTGAGATCATAGGGAAGGCTGTACTGGCCACTGCTCTGGCCCTCGCAAAAGGAAAGAAAAAGGAGCTTGAGAAGTTTGCTAGGGGATTTGCAATGAAGTATCTCGGAGAGCTTAGCATGGAAAGGGAGCTTGAAATGGCGGAAAAGCTCGTAATGCTTGGATTATCGAGGGATTCTAAGTTTTTGGGATTAAAACTTGGTTACGGGTTTGCCTTTGAACCTTGGCTGAAGT
>JAGGWM010000061.1 GCA_021157445.1 Thermococcus sp.
ACCTTCACGCTCCTCTGCGGGCTGGAAGCCTCGTCGCAAAGTTTATATGCCTCATTCTCTATTCCCCTTTGATGATGCCCGGCGGTATATCCGTTGGGTGGAGGGCTCTCTGACCGAGCCGTATGCGGTCTACCGCAAGCCTGCCTCGTTTTGGGGTGTTCCCATGTTGGGAACCCTCGCCAAGGGGAGGCAGGTCAGTCCGGATCTATGAGTCTAACGGGCCTTATTCCGAGAGATAAGAAGCGTTTTTCAAGGACTTTTGAGGTTTCTGCAAGGGAAGGAGCTGATACTACAGAATAGGCACACCTTTTGGGTTTTTCGGACTTTGAGCTTGGGAAATAGTGAAGTAAACTCCTCAATCCTCCCAGCTCCTCCTCCTGTAGCCCTTTTTAATGCTCTGAAGTGCGAAGATGAAAAACAGCACAAAAGTTACAATGTTGCTGAGCTGGGAAATGTCGATAACATTTTCAAGTGCTAAATATCCGGCTACAAATGTTAAAATGCCCAAAGCTGCTTCTATTGCCGTTAGAATTAATTCAAATGTGGTCCTCTTAGCTATTCTGCCCTCGGCAATTTTTTTAAATATCTCCTCAAGAGAGGAGTCCTTTTTGATGAGAAATACCATGTACTTGTCCTTATTTTTGAACTTAATTCTCTCCTCGCTCGGCACGAGATAAAACCAGCGGTTCATTTCATCCGTTAGCTCAACAACATAAAGTCTGTTTGATCTCGAGAAAAGATTTTGGGCATTCATTAAAAGGGTATACTCGTCGGGATTCACCACTCTGTTGAACGTTTTTCCCCTAAAAATCTCTTCAAGTTCCTTGGCTTTTTCGCTTATAAGCTGATCAGGCTTTAATTTGATGAGAACATAGACTAACTTCTTTTCCTTTTTTGGAGGAGCAGTCTTTTTCTTTACTTCTTTTTTGCCTTTATGCCTTTCTTTTCTGGACTTCCTTGGGATTACAATTGGGCCTGGAACAAATGTCATATTTCTTCCCTGTTGAAATAGGGCTTCAAATCTTAAAAAGTTATTGAGAGAAAGGAATTAAGAGCTGAACTCCTGAATCTTTTTCCTCACGAGCTGACTTACAAGCTTCCCGTCAGCTTTTCCTCTAAGCTTGGCCATTGCTCTTCCCATGAGCATTCCCATGGCTCCCATACCCTTAGCCTTTATGACATCGATGTTTTCCCTAACTACCTCCTCAACTATCTTCTCAACTTCCTCCTCACTTAACAGTGTAAGCCCTTTCTCCTCTGCAACCTGCAAGGCTGTCTTCTCCGGATGCAGTGCAAGTTCTTTGAATATTTCTTCAAAAGCCTCTTTTGCTATTCTGTTGTCAAGGAGAAGCTTGAACGCATCTTTTATGTGCTCCTCCGTAATGTTCTCAATTGGGACTTCCTTCTTGAGACCCTTGAGAACCACAACAAGGATTGAAGCTGCTAGAGATGGTTTAACGCCCATTGCTATAAGCTCCTCAAAGAGTTCGTCTCTCTCATCATCCACAAGGGTCTGTGCCAGGCTTTTATCTATGCCGTATTCCTTAACGTAACGCTCCACTCTTGCCTGCGGATACTCTGGAAGGTTCTTCAAGATTTCTCTCTTAAGCTCCTCGCTGATAAATATTGGTGGGATATCTGTTTCAGGGTACATCCTGGCTTTTCCTGGAAGTGGGCGCATGTATTGGGTGTTCCCATCGGGTAATGCTCTTCTCGTCTCCTCGGGGACACCTCTGATAGCTTCTTTTGCTCTCTGGAGAACTTCCCTAAGGGCTTTCTTGGCAATCTCTTCCTCAGCCGCGACCAGAACAAAAGCATCAAACTCTCCGAGATTAAGCCTTTCAATAACTTTGTCCACTTCCTCCTGCGTTATTCCGTAGTTGGGCAACTCATCAATGTGGAATATCCCCTTCACATATTTCCTGGCTCTATCTGCCATTTCTGTACCAAGCCTTCTCCCCGGTTGAATCTCAAGGCCTATGAGACCTCTAAACTTTGGAAGCTTAATGGCTAAGACCTTACTTCCCTTCTTCAAGGCACTGGCAATTATTTTTGAACCGGTATTGCTGAAGATGTCTGTCACGTCATAAAACTCCTCTTTTAGCTCCTCTTCTTTTGCCCCTCTCTTTTCAAGTTCCTTTTTAATTTTCAGAAGGTTGAGCTGTCTCTGAACTTCGCGCTCAATTATGATAGGTATCATGTCAAGCTCCTGAACGCCTTTAATCTCAATCCTTGCCCCGCCTTTAATCGAGACGTTTAAATCCTGTCTTATGGTTCCAAGTCCACGTTTTACCCTGCGTGTTGCTCTCAGAGCGTCGCCTATGAATTTTGCCACTACCTTTGCCTGCTCTGGATGGTGGATGTCCGGAGTGGTGGCGATTTCAATTAAGGGAATCCCCAAACGGTCAAGTCTATATATTGCCCTCCTGTCCTCCTGCTCTATAATCCTGCACGCGTCCTCCTCTAAGCAAATCGTTGGGATTCCAACGCTTCCCCATGGTGTATCGACTTTGCCATTCATGCCAACTATAGCGGTTCTCTGGAATCCGGAAACGTTGGAGCCGTCTATGACAATCTTCCTCATAAAATGGACTTCATCAACGGGGATAGCATTTAGGAGATAGGTAATCTGAAGAGCAACCTTCAATGCTTCTTCATCCGGCAGGTGAGGCGGTTCTTCATCCATATACACCA
>JAGGWM010000034.1 GCA_021157445.1 Thermococcus sp.
CTGAAGAGGCAATGAGAGCTGCAGTTGCAAAACTTCTCTTAGCTAAACACCCCGTCGTTTCAATAAATGGGAACGTTGCTGCTTTAGTTCCAAAAGAAACAATAGAGCTTGCAAAGGTTCTCAACGCGAAACTCGAGATAAACCTCTTCTATCGGACGGAAGAGAGAGTCAAAGCAATAGCAGAGGAATTCCGCAAATACGACCCTGAGATCGAGCTTCTCGGTATAAGTCCAACCAAAAGAATTCCAAATTTGGAGAGTGAGAGAGGTAAAGTCGATGAAAATGGCATATGGAAAGCAGATGTAGTTGTTGTGCCCCTCGAAGATGGGGACAGAACGGAAGCACTCGTAAAAATTGGCAAGTTTGTTATAACAGTTGATCTGAACCCCCTTTCAAGGAGCGCAAGAATGGCTGACATAACTATAGTTGACAACATAGTAAGGGCATATCCAAGGATGATTAAACTAGCTAAGGAAATGAAAGAACTTCCCAGAGAAGAACTTGAAAAAATAGTGGCAGAATATGACAATGGAAAGATACTCAGCGAGGTATTGACTTATATGAAATCCAGACTAGAGAAATTGGCCAAAGAAGGTGTTTGGAGGAGAGAAAACCTTTAGAGTTTTTCAGCTTTCTCTACCAATGCCCTGAGGTTCAAAATCAGTTCATTTTCATCTTTGGCTTTTGATATCACTAGAGGGACTCTCTCCCTTTCCGCTATTTTTACAGCGAGCTCATCAAGCCTCTTAACCCCATGCAAGACAACTACCGCTGGCTTCAGCCCTTGAACTCTTATAGCAATCATTGGACTTCTTCCAGTGGTTACTTTGGTGAAGACTAATGCTCTTTCCGTAGTCCATCCGTAGAGTTTCAAAAATTCGTCGCTACTCATCTCTAAGATGGCCTGTATGCTGTCTATAACCGTGTACCCATAGATTTTTCTTCCGAGAAGATCTTCATTTGCAGCAATTTCTCCTTTTACCGCAGTAACTATATCGGCAACTGTAACGGGAAAGGCGAATTCCCTTATATCAAGAATAGCATTTGTGGGAAGATCACTTCCTATGGTTCTGCTAAAAGCCCTTATGACGTTTCCTCCCCTTTTCTCGTCTATTTCAAGGAGTGCCTCAACGAATTTCCTGATTGTAGAAGCCCCAGGACTTTTTCTTCTACCGCCTTCATAATCGCTGATCACCGAAGAAGAAACCCCAAGAAATTCAGCCAGTTCGGTTTGACTTATGCCGAATATCTCTCTCCACTTTCTCATGGTTTTTCCCGGATCGGAAGAGAGGGTTATTTCCCCAGCAATTCTTTTTGCCAGAGCTTCCTTTTCTTTTTCCAACATAATTAATTCCTCACATTAAGTTGTTATAAATTTTTCGGCAATTGCCTATAGAAAGGGGGGTAATAACCCGCCCGAGTTCATCGACTCCGCCTTCGGCGGTGCTCCCCGGGCAGAGGTAGTTGGAACTTTTCATTAATAACCTTTGCTATTTTTTCATTTCCTCCTCTATTGTCTCGGCAAGCCTCTTTATGCCTTCCCTAATCTTCTCTTCAGGTACATAGGTAAAGTTGAGTCTCATTGTGTTCTTAACATCCCTGTGGGCAAAGAAAGCCTCTCCTGGAACATATGCAACGCCCTTTGCAACGGCCTTCTCAAGCATAAGCTTTGTATCAATCTCATCAGAAAGCGTTGCCCAAACGAACATTCCACCTTCTGGCTTTGTCCATTTAACTCCTTCTGGCATGAACTCCTCCAAAGCTTTTAACATTGCTTCCCTTCTCGGTTTGTAGAACTCAATTATCTTTGGTATATGCTTGTCCAAGTAGCCCCCTTCAACGTATTTCCACGCTATAACCTGGCTGAGGGTGTTGGTACAGAGGTCAACGCTCTGCTTTGCTATCTCCAATTTTCTTATGAAATGTGGCTCTCCAGCTATCCAGCCAATCCTGAAACCTGGAGCTAGAATCTTAGAGAACGTTCCCAAGTAGATTACTCTTCCCTCTTCATCCCATGCCTTAACGGGTTTTATGGGCTCTCCAGAGTAGCGGAGTTCCCCATAGGGGTTATCCTCAACGATTATGAAGTCGTATTCACTTGCAAGTTCAAGAAGCCTCTTTCTCCTCTTCTCATTCATTGTTACACCCGCCGGGTTCTGGAAGGTGGGTATTGTGTAGACTATCTTCACCTTCTTTCCTTCTTTCTCCAGCTCCTGCAGCTTCTCCTCAAGGAGATCAACGTTCATTCCCTCATCGTCAAGAGATATCTGAACAAATTCAGGCTCGTAGTACTTGAAAGCTTGAAGAGCAGCAAGATAAGTGGGGGCCTCAACTACAATAATGTCTCCCGGATTTATGAAAACTCTACCAATCAAATCGAGAGCCTGCTGTGATCCGCTTGTGATCATAATGTCTACCTTGGAGATAGGAATGTCGTACTTCTTTCTCATCCACTCGGCAATAGCCAACCTCAAGGGGGTAAAACCTTTCGTAGTTCCATATTGAAGTGCCTGAGCCGCGTGCTTTTCAAGAACCTCTTTGGTGATTTCCCCAATTATCTCCACTGGAAATGTCTCAGGTGCTGGGAGACCGCCCGCAAGTGAAATTACATCCGAAGATTCAACAAGCTTTAAGAGCTCTCTAATTTCCGAAGCTTTCATTCCAAGCGCCTTTTCTGAGAAGTATTTTTCATAATCCAAAGCTGGTGCCTCCAATTTTTCCTTAAGTCTCTTCTCAATCTCCATCTTGATCTTCCTCCGTGTAGTTTATTTGATGTACTAAAGTGAACACATATCCTATTTTATGCATTGATAGTTTTGTGGCAATTAAATATAAAGCTTTCGGCGTTGGTCGGAAATAGTCTTTATGTTTGTAAAGATTTAATGCATGAAATATCTATGTACATCAAAGAACATATAAAAACATCAACGAACAGAAATTGAAAGTGCGGAGGGTGAGTTATATAAACCCATCCGAAGAATTAAGACAACAATGGAGGGATTAAAATGCCCATGATAAAAGAGATTTTAGAAATAGCGGAAAAAATAAGGTCAATGGAGATAAGGGGAGCAGGAAAGATAGCAAGATCTGCCGCTTATGCATTGCAGCTTCAAGCTGAAAACAGCAAGGCAAAAAGTGCAGATGAGCTCTGGAAGGAGATTAAAGAAGCGGCGAGGATTTTATACCATACAAGACCCACTGCCGTTTCCCTTCCAAATGCCTTAAGATATGTTACATATCGTGCAAAGGTAGCATATAACAGCGGTGTGGACTTAGAGGAGCTCAAGTTCATAGTGATCAACTCAGCAAAGGAGTTCATACACAATTCAGAAAACGCTGTGAAGAGAATAGCCGAATTCGGTGCAAAGAGAATTGAAGATGGGGATATCATAATGACCCACTGCCATTCGAAGGCTGCCCTAGGGGTCATGAAAAAAGCGTGGGAAGATGGAAAGGACATCAAGGTCATTGTGACTGAGACAAGGCCTAGGTATCAAGGAAAAATCACGGCAAAAGAGCTTGCAGAGGCAGGCATTCCGGTTATCTACGTTGTCGATGGAGCCGCTAGGCATTATATGAAAATGACCGATAAAGTAGTTATGGGGGCAGATTCAATAACGGCTAATGGCGCTGTTATCAACAAAGTAGGAACCGCTCTAGTAGCTTTAACGGCAAAAGAGCATAGAGTATGGGTTATGATAGCCGCAGAAACTTACAAGTTCCACCCGGAGACGCTCTTGGGGCAGCTAGTTGAAATAGAGGAGAGAGACCCATATGAAGTCGTTCCGAAAGAGGAGCTCGACACATGGCCCAAAAACATCGTCGTTAAGAACCCTGCCTTTGATGTTACCCCACCAGAATATATCGACGTGATAATTACAGAAAAGTCTGTTATTCCACCGTATGCAGCAATAGACATCCTAAAAGAAGAATTCGGATGGGCACTTAAATATACTGAGCCCTGGGAGGATTGAGCTCGTAAAAGAGCTCGTCTTCTCCAAGCTCCTTTTTCAGTTTTTTGAAGTTCTGCTCAAGTCTAGGGAGTCTTGACTTACTCCGCTTAAGCATCTCATTTGCTAAGTTAATTGAAAACTCGAGGTATTCATCGCTTATTAATATCTCTCCATCTCTGCCAAGGGGAACGGTTAAGTACTCGGTGCCGTTTATCTCCACCAGTACTCGTTCTTTGTTGAAGGCTTTGAATGTGGTATACTTAAAGCCAGAAGAAAGGCCAATTTCGTGAATCTTTTTTCCTATTTCCGCATTTTCCCCAACTACGTGAAAAATCGGTGGCTGGGCTTTGAGGAAGATTATTCCCTCCTGAGCAGCTTTCAAGCTATTTTTTGCCTCTTCAAATGTTATTGGAGTGTGTTTCTTGACAAGCCACCTTGATAGGGGTTTAGCTCCTATTTTGGGTTCTTCAATTATCCCTATCCTTCCAGAGCATGAGCTCGTTGTGTAAACCCCTTTTATGGAATTAACAAGGAGCAGCAGGTCAACTATATCCTCGTCAACCTTGTTCTCGTTTATTGCAGTGAAGAGTGTTTTCAGAGCTTCCCTCTTTGCTCTCATCTTTAACCCACCTCTAGAGGTAATTATCGCTAATAAACTTCGTTTGAGGTGGTTAATTGGTTATTAATCCATTTTTAGCACTTTTTGAGCATATTTTGGCGAAAAGTTTATAAAGATATCCCAGATAGCTAAAGTGGACATGGCCGGGGTGGTGTAGCCTGGTCAGCACAGGGGACTGTGGATCCCCTAGCCCGGGTTCGAATCCCGGCCCCGGCCCCAGAACAACACTTCTCCCAAAATAAAACGCTTTCAAAGCCATCTCAAGCAATTTCGTAGCCACATAGAAGTTTCCTATGAATAATTAGAGAGTAC
>JAGGWM010000059.1 GCA_021157445.1 Thermococcus sp.
AACATCTTTGGCCGCGTAGTTGAGAAGCCACCTTCTCCAAACCCCACAGTAGGAGCATGCTCCGACTCTCTCCCCTTTCTCAAAGCTCCCCATTATGTTAACAGTCTCATCAAGAGTGAAGCCTATGTATTCTTTAAAGGAATAAATCCGGTGTTCAATTCCAAGCCTCTTTGCATTCCTCTTTGCTATTTCAACACTCTCCGGCCTGTATCCTTCTATCCCTTCATCTATGGTTACCGCAATTATTTCAAAAGGAAACTTTTGGCTGAGCTTGTGAAGGATATGAAGAAGAACAACACTATCTTTTCCACCGCTCACCCCTACTGCTATTCTATCCCCTCTCTTGATTAGCCCGTATTTTCTCACAGTCTGCTTTACTTTGCCCTCAACCATTTCATTGAAATGTTTGTGACAGTAGAACTTACCCTCATATCTCGCATGATATACCGCCTCTCTTCCACACTTTGTGCATCTCATTCTCCTCGCCTCACTGCAGGAAAAGACTTTTCTTTAAAAAACCTTTCCTTTGGATGAAAAAAGTTTAAATAAAACCCCTACTATTATTTAGTAGCAATTTTGTTGGTGATCAATATGGAGCTAATAAATACTAAGATTCCACCGCTTGATGAGGCTCTCGGAGGGTTGATTGAGGATAGTATTCTCTTGATAACCTATGACGCCTATTCACAGGGGTGGACTCTCGCTTTTGAAATTCTAAAAAGAAGGATAGAAGAAGGGGATTTTGGGGTGATAATTAACTCGGTGGTTCCTCTTTCAATGCTGAGCATGGAGCTTAAGAGGATTGGCTTTGACATCTTTGAGGAAGGCGAAAAGGGAAATCTCGGCATAATTGATATTTTCGCGTCGTTTTATGGGATAAAATATCGACAGCCTTATATCTACCACACCGACATGGATCAGGAAACGTACTTCCCGAAGTTTGTGGCTCTTTATAGAAGGATGCTGAAGGAGAGAATAAAAGACAGAAGACCAATAGGTATCCAAGTAACTGCGGATGGATTTGCATTCCTAATAGGGGAAGAAAGAGAGCTCAGAAACCTCCAAAAGAATCTAGCTGAAAAAGAAAACGCTCGACTCCACGAGAAAAGGAAAAGACCGATAAATATAGTACTCCTCAACAGGGACAGAGCTTCACAAAGGTATCTTTCATGGCTCTCTCTTTACAGCCAGTATCAGATTGAGTTTAGACCCCAAGAGGGAAAGCTGGAGGAGAAGATGTTTATAAGGAAATCACCCCTGCCAAACTTCAAACCAACCACGCGGATGTTTAAATTAGAAAACGGAAAGATAAGCATTATCTAGCAAGTTCCAATGCAAGTTTAGCAGCTTCTTTTGCATCTTTTGTAAAATGCACCCTTACAAGTTTTTTGTGATCGAAGTAGCCATCCTTCGCTAAAAGCTCAAGCCGGTCACTGGGATAACCAGTATCTGTAACCACAATAAGGGGCTTTGAGTAGTCATACGCCATCAATGCTTCCACCATTGTTCCGATTCCTCCTCCAAGAACCACAATAACATCTGCTGAATTAATCATAATTGCGCTTCTCTCGGCAAAGTCCATTCCAGTTTTTATTCTGATTTTATTGAACTCATTTCCTTCCTGCCTCTCTGGGAGGATTCCTACAACGATCCCTCCAAACTTTGCAAATTCCCTGCTTGCTATTTCCATAATGCCTCCTCTTCCCCCAGTAAGGAGAACAACCTCGTCTTTATACTTGGCCAACTCTTTGATAAATTCCTTTGTCTTTTCAACGGCTTTTGCTAAAGGTTCACTATCGCTTGAGCCCGCTATGGCTATTTGGATCATTTCATCACCCCAGAAGGCTCCTTAAAGCTGGGAACAGATTCACAGCAAGCAAAAACAATCCTACCCCCACAAAGAGATACGTTATAGACTTGGCAACTTTTGAGGGGAGGAAGGCTTTCAAAATATCGTCAAGCATCTTTCCTCCATCTAACGGGATTAACGGAAAGAGGTTCATCAACCCTATGCCCAGATTCAGCACGTATATCCAGTAAAGCGAAAACGCAAGTGGAAGCACAATTCCATTAAAGCCCACCTTTGAGGTTATATGCTGTGCGGGATAAACTCCCAGATAACCCTTTTTGGGATTGTCCGGATGAGAAGCCAGAGGAATGTTGAAAACTACCCTTTTTCCTTTACGTATTACCTCAATCTCTATTGTTTCTCCAGCTCGTGTTTTGTTCATTACGTTAAAGAACTCCTCTACCGTTGCTATCTGTTGGCCGTTTATTCCCGCTATGATGTCTCCTTCTTGGAGATAGTCTTTAGCAGGTCCTTCTGGAGCCAGTTTTGAAACTTCAACTCCAGCTGGTTGTATCATAGGGTTCAAAGCATAGCTTAAAAGCAGAATAGCCAGCAGAGCCGTTACAATATTTGCCATAGACCCGGCAGCATAAACTCTTAGACGGCTCAGCAGAGGAGCCTTTGTTAGTTCTTTTTCATCCGGCTCAACAAACGCTCCCGGGATTACAAAGAAAAGCACAAGGCCAACAGACTTTAAGGGCAAGCCCTCAGCCCTAGCCACAAATCCATGGCTTAGTTCGTGAACAAACATGACCACAATAAGCCCTATCAATCCGTACCAAAGGGGAATCGTAACGCCAGGTATAACAAGCTGAACGCCCGGAGTGGCAGCTTTTGTGCGAATATTCTGCATGGCAAGATTAAAGAGGGTATAAAAAACATAGGCCATCCCGATGAAGCCAATTATTATGCCAACCGTGGAGTACCCTTTCCAGAATTTTCTATACTTCGTTCCAACTTTGTCTATAAAATCGACAAATCTTTTAGTTCTCCATATCGCAACGAAGGCACCAATTTGTA
>JAGGWM010000145.1 GCA_021157445.1 Thermococcus sp.
ATGTTGAAGGACTGAGAAGGGGTAAGCGGATTTGCAAATATTATTCTGTCTGGCTTTAGTTCATCTATGAGTTTTTTAATCTCCTGAAGTTTTCCAGGCCCCACATTGTATTTAGGATGCTCTTCTCTAACCTGTTCAATTATTGTTAGAATCTCATAACCTGCACTTTGTAAAAGTTCTTCAAACTCTTCTTTATTCACCATATTTTTTGGTGAGTGTCGTATAATCCCAATAGCCTTCATCGAGAAGAGCTAAAGTTTTGGGGTTTATATTCTTTTGGCTTCATAATCAATACCTCTGGGAAGAAAACAAAGAGCAAATATCATCATTGGCAGAAATCCAAGAGGTTTTTGCTTCATTGGTCAAGCTTATTCTTTCACCTCTCGACTTCTTGAAGGGAGCACGGTAATTTTACTCCTTAAGGTGCTATGATTTTGTAAGTCTTAACGGTGCCATCCCTGAATTTTACGTAGATCGTTCTACCTTCAATTCTTACGTTTTTGGGAGTTTTATCGAGCTTTTTACAGGCTATCTTGATTAGATGGTCACTCGTAAAGACGCACAGTCCGTTCTTCCAGTCCCCCACTTCATTCGCAAGGAAGTAAGCAACAGCGACGTATTTATCATTGGCATCGACCCAGAAGCCTGCACCCAGAGCACTGCTATCGATGCTCGCAACGCGGGCTTTTCTGGCTTCATAACCCTTAACAAGGTACAGTTCTCCATTGGTTCTAACCCACAACATTCTGGCATCAACCCATGTTGCCACAAAATAATACTTATCTCCAAGGATTTCAATACCCGAGATCCTAAAGCCCCTTGGGATGTCAGGACAGAATTTATATGTCAAATCTCCAGTGGCGGTGTTTATCCTATATATACACGACTTCACGCCCATTTCAAAATCTCCACGCTTTACGAGAAGTAAGGAACTGTTCTCATGATTTTTGGGTAGAACAAGATCATCAAATTTCTTTCTCCACTTTTCACTTAAATTGTAATCCAAGAACACCATCGAGGTATCTCCAGCAGGATCGCTCGGATAGTATGCATACAGCAGAATTCCATCCGGAAGACAGAGGTAGGAGCCCTCAATGCCTTTGAGCGTGTAATTGGCCAATACAGTGTTGTTTTTAAGGAGGTGGAACGTAACGTTATTCAATCCGGACTCGAAAAATAGGGATTTAGTCTTGATTGTAAAGGGACAGTGCTTTGGAAGGGTTTCACCAAAGCTAACATCAGTAGGCTCGTCTGTCTCAATAATTACCCCCTTGGGAAGAAAATAAAAGACCAAGAGTAAAAGAACAATGAAGATAGCTCTTCGCCTGTTCATTCGCTATCCCTCATCCAAATTCTATTATCCAATCCCACCCATCCCTGACAACTACTGCAAAGTTCTGTGATTTTGACTCATCTGGAGCAAAGCATCCACCACAATGCCGATTAGCCCATTTACAAGTAAGACTACTGACATCACCCCCACTACAGCATTCTAGTACTCTTGCATAGATATAAAGCATATATTCTTGGTTTCTGTATGTTACATCTGGAGGTGAAAGGAGTTTTGGATGGTAGCTTGTGACCCAGCATCCATTCTTGTTGCATTCAAACTGCCAAATTATGTTGCTTTCTTGATATGATCCTTCTTTTGGATTGTATGCTATTCCATCATAAAATAGTTTAACTTGAATAGAGCCAAAGTCTTCGAACTGCGAACCTGGGTGCAACTCAACAGCTTTATCCCAATATTTTTTAACATCTGTACTTGTTGATGGGAATTCATAAGTGCAATACTCTCCCCAGAAATAGTCTATGTCTGGAGTGGAACTTTGATAAATACCTACCCAAACTGCGACTGGAGAAAAAACCTGGTAATATACTTTTTCTGGTGGATTTGTTCCTGTTTCGTATATATCATAAACGCCTGGCAGTGTATCTTTATATCCATAGTTTAAGTAGCATGCTATGCTTGAACATGAACTTCCTTCAGCTATTCCTCCGAAGTTGTATGCAAGCGGCTCTATCCCCGTGGTTTTCATGATTGTTTGTTGTTTTCCGAGTTCTTTAAGCTTTTTGAGTGTTTGTAGTTTATCCCTCTCCTTCAAGTAACCATAAATCTTGTCCCAGATTCTCTTCCTCTTTTCTATTAACTCCAAAGCATCATCAATTGTGGCATTACCAGCTTTTACCTCTTTGAGAGCCTCCCTGAGCTTCATGTCGGTCTCAATATACTCATCAAAAGTCAACTCGCCAGCCTGCCTGTAAAAGGCAATGAACCAGTCTAAGTTGACATCTTTCCTAACAGGGCGAACTTTCTCAATGTATTGTTTGACTAACTCATCCTCCCTAGGAAGCCTATAGTAAAGAACTTGAAGCCCATAAGGAGTTTTTCTCGTATACTTCTTGATTAACTCCAAACCAAGCTTCCGATGCTCAAAAGCCTTTAACTCATGTTTTAAACTCTGAATTTCATCCTCGAGCTTAACGATCTTCTCAAGGGCTTCTACGCTTTTACTCCTGTTGAGTTCGGCATAAAGCTTACGCAACTCTGCCTCTTTTTGATTAATCACTTTGGTCAAATTCTCTATCC
>JAGGWM010000200.1 GCA_021157445.1 Thermococcus sp.
AGCCTTGGAAGGCTTTGACTTCGATGCCTATGTGGTAGTTGCCTGCCCATGAGTACCCATATATGACGTTGATAACTGGAGAAAACCCGTGCTGACTCCGAGGGAGCTTGAAATTCTACTTGGACTGAGGAAAGATTACGAATTTGATGAAATCACAGGAGATAAGAGGGATCGGGACGAACCTATGGGAATAAGCCTCAAGCTCCCAAAGTCTTTATAAGCCTTCTCTCTAATTTTCTATCATGAACTTTGTAGATGCAGGAATTTACCTCCTCCTTGTAGCCCTATACTATCTCTTCCTGAAAACAGCCTTAGAGGTTTTCACGTATAAAGAACTGAGAAGTTATTCGACCTTAGCAATATCCATTGTAGGAGTTGCAGTCTCTCTTGGAATAAACCTCTTTCTTGGAGTTTTGGTGCTTTTTGCAGTTTTAAAATTGCTGAAGCTGAATTTAAGGGAAGCCATCGTTGTGGCTTTCACCGCAGAGTTCGGGTTCCTTCTAGGGGTGATTGTGGTAATGTTTATATTAACCACTGCTGGCACGATGTTTGGTATAGAGGGACTTGAGTTCAACATGACGTGGGAGGAGCTTCTCCATTATATTGCAAGCCCATAGGTGGTAGAATGAAGAAAAAGCACCTTGCGATGATACTCTCAAATTTGAGAGGTTTTGAGGAGCCCAAGCCCGAGCTTGAGCAATACAGGACTCCAGGAGATGTTGCCGCGGAACTGCTCTGGTTAGCCCATTCAATGGGAGATATTGAAGGGAAAATTATAGCGGATCTCGGAGCCGGTACCGGAGTTTTAAGCATAGGTGCTAGCTTGATGGGAGCTAAAAAGGTTTATGCAGTTGAGAAAGACAAAAAAGCTCTGGAGATAGCAATGAAAAATGCAGAAACACTAAACATCAAGAATATTGAGTTTGTAGGGACATCTGTAGATGAGTTTGAGGTTAGAGTTGACACTGTGATAATGAACCCCCCCTTTGGCAGCCAAAACCCCAAAGCAGATAGACCTTTTCTGCTCAAAGCTTTTGAGATAAGTGATGTTATCTACTCCATTCACCTCGCCAAAGAAGATGTTAGAAGGTTTATTGAGGCCTTTGTAAGAGATAATGGCTTCAAAATTACCCACCGCTTAACCCTTACATTTGAGATTCCCGCACAGTTCTTCTTCCACCGAAAAAGGCTTGAGAGAATCTTAGTTGACATCTACCGCTTTGAGAGGGATTGAAATGGGGAAGCTTAAACTAAGCGACAGACAGCTCTATGCGCTCATCGAGGCGGTTAAGCTCGGGGAGGAAATCAAGCCGAGCCAGCAGGCCAAGAGAAAGGCGTTCTCAAAGTATAAAATCGAGGGCTGGGAGAACTCGAAGCTCACAGGGATTTTCTACTCGATTCAACGGAGGCTCGGGCTCATCGATGAGATCATTGAGGAGCTCGTTGGAGTCTTGCCCTTGATCCTCGACCCGTGGCTGAGGGCCGCTTTAAGGGTCGCGGTTGAAATTGCAGTTTTTAGAGACCCAAACAAGAAAACAATTCAACATCTAAAAGGTCTAGCCAAGTTTCTCTCAAAGAAAACCCATCCTTACGTTGGTTATTACTACTACGAGCTCCTTCTGCGGGTTATCAACTACATTCCGAAGCTTGACAGCGAAGAGAAAAGGTTAAAATGGGACTACCTCTTTCCTGAGTGGTTCATAGCGAGAATGAAGAACCTGCTCGGTGACGAGGCCGAGGAGCTCCTTAAAAGCTTAAACGAGACTTTACCTACAAGCATAAGGGTTAACCGCCTTAAAGCGAGTGTTAAGGAAGTTAAGGACTACCTGCTCTCAAAGGGCCCGCGCTTCGAGAGGAGCGAAAGAGTTGAAACCATCATCAGAATCCTCGACCCCTTCAACCCTGAGTGGCTCTTCAATAAGGGATGGGCTATTCCTCAAGAAGAGGCATCGGCCGTTGCTTCCCTTGTTCTTGACCCAAAGCCGGGGGAAACGGTGGTTGATTTAGCAGCCGCTCCCGGAGGAAAGACCGCCCACATGGCCGAGCTTATGAACAACAAGGGCAAAATCTATGCCTTCGACGTTGACTCTGAGAGGATTAAACGAATGAAGGAAGTACTCAAAAGGGCGGGAGTCGAAATAGTTGAAATAATTAAAGCAGATGGTAGAAAAGCCCCCAAAATCCTTGGAGAGGGAATTGCCGATAGGGTTCTCCTCGACGCACCATGCACCAGCGACGGGACGATAGCCAAGAACCCCGAGCTGAGATGGCGCCTCCGCGAGAAGAACATCTCCAAGGTCGTTGAACTCCAGAAAGAGCTAATCAAGAGCGCGTGGAGGCTTCTGAAGCCCGGCGGGAGGTTGCTCTACTCGACCTGCTCCATGCTCCCCGAGGAGAACGAAGAAGTAGTCAGGTGGTTCCTTGGAAAGCACAAAGACGCGAAGATTATCCCACTTAAAGGGCCCTATGACCCAGGCTTCCTAGAAGGGACGATGAGGGCCTGGCCCCACAGGCACAGGACGATTGGGTTCTTCTACGCGCTGATAGAAAAGAAGAAGTGAGTGGAGTTTAACTTTCTTTCTCCACTTTCACCCTCAGCTCCTCCGCGAACCAGTTGACCCTCTGCGGGAACGGTATCTCGATTCCGGCCTCGTCGAGTGCCTTCTTTACCCTCTGGACTATCTGAGTCCTCACGTCGAACCACTTCTCGCTCGGCGCCCATGCCCTAATGGCTATGTTGACGCTGCTGTCGCCAAGGCTGTCCACGAAGACCGTCGGTTCTGGCTCCGCGAGTACGTAGGGCATCTCGTCGAGGGTCTTCCTTATGACGTCTATGGCCCTCTGGACGTCTTCCTTGTAGGCTATGCCCACTATTATGTCAACCCTCCTCGCCGGGTACTTCTGGAGGTTCTTTATCTCGCTGTTGAAGAGCTTCTCGTTTGGGATCCTCACGAGAAGACCATCCCACGTCCTTATTCTAGTGGAGAGGATTCTGATGTCATGGACAATCCCCGAATAGCCGGCAACTTCCACGGGGTCGCCTATCTTGAGGGGCTTGTCGAAGTACATGAATATGCCCGAGATGAAGTTTGAAACGACAGTTTGTGCCGAGAAACCGAGGACAATACCCGTTATTCCCGCCGCAGCTAAAAGCGTCGTCAACCTGCCGGTGAGGCCCGCTATGTTGAGGGCTATGAAAAATGCTAACGTGACTATCAGGTAGTAGAAGAGCTTTGCCTTAACCTGAACTTCCGGGAGCTTCTGCCGGGAGGAACTCATTATCATATAGTCCTTTGACTTCTTGGCGAGAAGATAGGAGAAGTAAAACACCAGAAAAGCGGTTAGCAGGTTGCTTATGCTCGTCCCGGCGATTTCATAGGAGAGCACTCCCAGGGCATCGAGGCTGTAAACAACCGCTATAACCACTATTAAGTTGTGCAGCGTTGAGGCGGTGTCTTCGTTGATTATCCATACGTACTTGGTGCTTCTGGACAGGTTAAGGAGGTACCTCCTGAGAAGCTTTGCTATCAGAAGACCTATCACAAGGATTAAAAGAGCCTTTACGAGCGCACCCAATGTCATGGTAAGAAATAGATTCTCCCCGAGAAGACCCTGCTCCCAGAATGATGTAGAGTTTACCGTTGCGTTCATTCTCACCACCTCATCAGGAAGTTTGGAAGAGATAACCCTTCTCCTACCATGTTTAGGCCCTCTCTGGGAGCCTTTCCGGTATTGTTGACCTCGGGGCTGTGGTCTTTTATTGTTACAATCAGCAGAGGGTAGTAAGCTTTTGTGCTCTCGTAGTACATGGGAGTTCCACTTATCGGGATCACGACCCTCTCGAGGGACTTCCATTCTGGCGATGGGTTTGAAACAATGAGCTTCGCCACTCCTATCGAGCCGGGCTCCTTCGCGTAGAATGGACTAACGTGATAGCGACAGATTACACCCGCCTCCAGGCTGCCATAGAGGGCGTACTTCTCCCTGCCCACTATGAAGTGGTCTACGCTCAGCCCACCGACTTTAACATCTATTTCTACGGGGGCTTCAATAAACCCGGTTAAAGAATCGTGGGGAGGGACGACCAAAGGCTCATTAAACTTTACCATGAGAAGCCTCACGCCGTAGCCGATGGCAGGAGCTGGAAGAACCTTAAGTTTTTCCCCGTTGTTTTTGATTATCCTCTCCACTTCATCCCGCCTGTACCTAACCAAGCTTTCGCTCTCCTCGAGAAGGTGAATTTTTTTATCGCCAACTTTGATGAACTGGGTTTTCAGCTCATGCTCACCGAACATGGATAGAAATAGGGAGAAAAAGATATAAACTTTGCTCAACATAGATTTGACCTCCTCGCTCTGAGGGGCAAGGCTTGAAAAGAAATGGTCACGGTGAACAGACATGAGTGGGTTATAAATGCCACTATTCTAAGCGTTAAAGGATTTGTTAGTCCCGAGAAGTATATTCAAGAAGCAATAAAACAAAAAGAAAGAAGATTTGTCACAGCTCTCTTCTTCAGCCTATGTAAACTCCAAGAACCCTTTCAAACTCTGTATCAAGCTCTTTCACAGCCAAAATGTCCATCTCTTTTTCGTTAAAGCCTTCTGCTTTAAAATATTCCACGGCAACCTCCTTAGCTCTCTCCTCATTAGCTGCTATAATAAGTAAAGAAGGACAGATATGACTTTCCTCAGCCTCGCTATAATGCCTCTTAATTAGAAGTCGAACCTTAAAGAGTCCGTTCATCTTTGCACCCCCTCCAGCAATGAGGGTCATAATCTGTACAACATTATCAAGTTGTGTATAAATAGTTTACTATGATGATGGAAATGCTGTTAGGATAACTGGGCATCACCTCCTGAAACCATTCAGCTATATCACCCGGCGGCCCACCAAACCGAGTAATGAACTCTAACAAAATTATACCAGAAAGCAAACAGAAAAACAAACCTCTGAGCTTTCCAGTCACCACTCCTGAAATTATTCCAGAATCGCTTCGTCTGCTCCTTAACAGTCCTAAACCAACGCTCAACACTATTCCTCAGCCCGAAAGTTACACAAACAAACTTCAGTCCTAAAGACTTAAAGGCAGATTTGTACCAAGCCCCGCCATCAACCAGAAAAACAGGTTGATTTTCGCAGGACTCTAAGACAACCAGAATAAAATCCCTGGCAATCCACCAGTTTCTGGTTGTTGTAATCCAGACTGCCAAAACTTCCCTGCTTTCAACGTCAATGGCAGCCCAGAGAAACCTTTTCTCCCCGTTGATTTTTATCACTGTCTCGTCAACTGCGATGAACTTCCTCTGTTTTTTGACTGCGAGGAGTTTCGGCTGGTAAATTGTTTTTGCGAGTTTTTGTACTGTTTCCCAGACTGTTGTGTGGCTGATTTCCAGGATTTCTGCGACTTGTCTGTAGCTAAGACCTCTCAGGTATAGTTCTACTGCCTTGATTTTCTTTTCTGGTGGGATTTTGTTGCGGCGAAAGGTTTTAAGGCTGAAACCGCCCAGTAAATAATGGTTTCAGCCTTCATACTTTCCCCCTTTCTTTTCTGAAGTTATCCTGACAGTACCGTGTTATAAACATCATTGTCATATGTGTTCTCCTGTACAGATCCTTTAGCAGATCTAAAATGAGTCGTTGGGTCAGCAGGTCAAGTGCCGTGGTTGGCTCATCCAGGATCAAGACTTCAGGCTCAAAGATCATTGAAAGAGCTATTAGCACTCTTTGTTTCATCCCACCAGAAAGCTCGTGGGGACATGAATAAAGCACATGTTCTGGTTCAAGGTTTAACATTCTCATAATTTTCTCAGCCGTCTCTACAATCCACTTC
>JAGGWM010000027.1 GCA_021157445.1 Thermococcus sp.
AGTTTCTGGAGAAGCATGGGCTGGAGTTTTTCTTTGTCGAAAGCCATTTGATAGATGAGGGCCCGGCAAGCTTTGGCTATGGAAAGATCCTCCCTGCGAAAACTAAGAAGTCCACACTAAGGCCCTACTTCATAAAGGGAACAAACATAGCCGTATTCGCCAGAAACAGGGAGACCGGTCTTCAAGTGTGGAGCGGGGACATAGGTTACCCCGGGGATTTCTGGTATAGAGAATTCCACAAAAAAGCAGAGGAAAGCGGCGGCCAATACTGGAGAGTTACATCCAAGGCCGTTAGCCTAGGGGAAAAAGAGCCATACATTCCTGAGAAGGCTTTAGAAAGAGTGGAAGAGCATGCAAGACATTTTGTAAGCCTGGTTAAATCTCTCTTGGAGGAATACGAGAGAGAACACGGGGAAAAGGGAATAGTTGTGGCACCTTACGACACGGAACTCTTCGGCCACTGGTGGTTTGAGGGTGTCAAATGGCTTGGAAGAGTGCTGGAGCTAATGGCAGAAGAAAACATAGAGACTACAACAATCTCGAGGTTCCTAGATAACCATCGGGGAGAAAGATATGAGATAGAGCTTCCAGAGGGATCATGGGGGATGTATGGGACTCATTATACATGGTGGAATCCAGAAGTGGAGTGGATGTGGGAGCACATACATCTTGCGGAGAGAAGAATGGTTGCTCTTGCAAGCAAGTATATGCACGAAGATGAATTTGGGGATAGGGTTTTAGAGCAACTTGGAAGGGAGCTACTCCTCATTGAAAGCAGTGATTGGCCATTCCTTGTTACCACAGGTCAGGCAAAAGAGTACGGGAAGAAAAGGCTTCTTGAGCACGCAAACTACTTCCATCGCTTGGCAAATGCTCTGGAGGAGTACTTCAAGAGTGGTGAATTCAAGGAAATGGAATTCTTGAAAGAAGTGGAAGAAATGGATAATCCGTTCCACCCCATAGACGTCAATGTTTATGTGAGTGAAGAGCCCCCAAGTGTCCCCGAGTATATTGAACCACCCGAGGTTCCGGCAGAAGCGGAAGAGAGAAGAGAAAGCATAAGTGTTGCAAGTGCTCAGAACTTAGAGGAGAGATGGGAAACCAGCAAGGCCAACCGACAGCTTGAGCTTGAGGAAACAATGAGAGAGGAGAAGGAATTTGAGGAGAAGCTTTTGGCCATAAAAGGTATAGGGCCAAAAACGGTTGAAAAACTGAAGAAAGCCGGAATTAGGAGTGTTGAAGATCTTAAAAATGCCGATTTGGTAAAACTGGCAAAAGAAACAAGAATTCCAAAGAAGAGACTTGAAAAAGCTTTGAGATATCTTTGATTAGAAAAGTTTATCTTCTTTTCTGCCCTATTATATTTGGTGGAACTCAATGAGAAAAATTGAAGCTATTGTTAGGGAAGAAGACTTCGATAGAGTTCAAAAAGCTTTGAAGCAAATAGGAATAGTTCCTATGACTACCTATCCCGTCAAAGGCAGAGGTGTGCAGGGGGGAGTGCCCCCTTATGAACTCATGCCAAAGATAAAGATTGAGATCGTTGTTAAGGATGAGGATGTTGAAAAGGTTGTCAATACAATACTCCAGAACGCAAGACGAGGCATCCCTGGGGACGGCAAAATATTCATTCTGCCAGTTTATGAAGCAATAAGGATAAGAACGGGAGAAAAAGGAAACGATGCTCTATATTAATGTCTCAAAGGAATGCGTGCCTGTGCTTGTAGAACATGTAGAGGGCGTAGCTTAACAGCAACAGTTCGGCAATTCCGAAGAGCACCATTACACCTGCAACAATCTGAGCTGTGGTCGGTGATATCCCCAGTCCTTGAGCGGCCTCTTGAAGTCCACTAGGGCTTATAAATACCTCCATATATGCTCTTACTGCAAGTGCCCCTGTTATTAAGGGAATGGGGACTGCCGCAAAAGCTAACATGAGCCCTGTATATCCTCTCTTCCTTAAACTCAGGAGAGAAAGCAATATCGGGATTAACAATATGAGTGAAGTTATTTTAAACTCCACAGGCAAAAACGCGGTTACGACAAAAAAGCATACCATTCCCCACACATATGCTTTGTAGGCTCTGTTTACGTACTTCATATATCCAGCGAAATCATACGGTGCTGCTTTGGAATATTTGAGCATTGCCTCAACACTCTTCATGTACTCTTTTTCTCCCAGTTTTTCTACGCTTTTGTCATTTGTAGAGTTCTTTAACTTAACAGCCCTCTTTAAGAAAAAGTTAGCAAGCTCTTCGTTATCGATAACAACTTCATTGGCCATTTTTCTAAAATTTTCTTTTGCCTCCCTTATCTTGTTTAGGGCACTCTGTTTCCTCCTTGGTGAGAGAGCAGTCAGGCTCTTAATTTTTTCCTCGGTCTCTTCTAAAACCTTTGCAGTTTCTCTAAGAATCTCTGGACTTTTCACAAAGAACACCTCCTCTAAATTTATAAAGAAAAGAAAAGGGCTTTAAGACTTTTGCCCTGCCTTAAGCAACTTGCTTACTGCCAAGTACATCCAGATTAATATAATGCCCCATGCAAGGACCATAAATGCCAAAGCACTCGCTTTCATCTTTATCACCTCAGACCTTTATGATAACCTCGTTCTTTTCTAGTTCTTCACCGTACTTCTTCTTGATGGCCATGTATGCTTCAATGGCACCTAGGATGAGGATGAATAGCATCATGCCCCTGGCATACCAGACCCAGTTAGCGTATTCTGGTGCACCCACGTAAGCGGGTACTGCCTTGAAATATCCTGCCTTGTAGTAGTCCCATGTGCTTCCTAATAGGAGTATTATTGTGTAAATTGGGGCTATGTACATAATAATCGGTTTGATCCAG
>JAGGWM010000051.1 GCA_021157445.1 Thermococcus sp.
AAAACGAAAAAATATCCCTTGGCCAGTGGCACACTAGGGGAAGGGTTTCGAAAGCGGTTCTCGTGAAAGTGCTTAGAAAGCTCTACGAAGCAACGGGAGAAGAAGACGTCAAGAGAATGCTTCACCTTGTCGAAGGTCTTGAGGTGGTTAGGGAAATAAGCACAACAAATGAGCCAAAGACCTTCTACGACCTTACCGTGGAAAAATACCAGAATTATCTTGCCGGTGAGAATGGAATGATTTTCGTCCACAACACGGGAATTAACTTCTCAAAGCTCCGCCCTGAAGGAGATTTAGTTGGAACAACAACTGGGGCAGCGTGTTTTACTGGGGATACAAGGGTTCTCACGGACAAGGGATTCATCCCAATTAAGGAGATAGTGCACGGAGAGAAGCCCAAAATCGTCACTCATAAGGGTCTAAAAAACATCATTGAGGCTTATGACAATGGGGAGATGGAGGTCTTCAAGGTAGTCACTGAGGATGGTTACGAGCTCAAGGTCACGGACGACCACAAGTTTCTTGTCTTCGATGAGAGCGGGACTCCCCACCTCAAACCTCTAAGAGAGCTGAGCGTCGGTGACTATGTCTACATCCTTGCTCCAGAGTGGGAAGGGGGCGACTACGTCAAACTGAACACTGAGATCGAACTCAAATCTAAAGGTTATGATGTGAACCTGCCGTCTGTACTAGACGAGAGGCTCGCATACATCCTCGGCATTATCTATGCGGACGGGCACATAAGGCACTACTTCGAAAACGGAAAGAGGAAGAACTCAAAGATCGAAATCTACCTAAACCAGAGTGAAACGGGGATAAAGGAGAAAGTCAAAAGATACTTTAAGGAGCTCTTTGGAATTGAGCCAAAAGAGTTCCTGAGAGAAGAAAGCCACAAAGTTACCCTCATTGTTCCATCAACAAAGATAGTGAGGTTCCTTGAGGCAAATAACCTATCAAAAGACAAGTCCGACAATATACGCGTGCCGGAGGCAATATTCAGGAGCAGGCACTCTGTCATGGCAGCATTCTTAGCCGGGTTCTTTGATGGAGACGGCACAGTCGACCAGCACTATAGGATAGCCCTCAAATCCGTCTCAAAGGAGTTCATAAAGGACGCCCAGCTCCTCTTTATGGCCCTCGGAATAATTACGAGCATACAGGAATACCACCCAAGCACTCCCAGCCATAGACTCGTTTACACCCTTAGGGTCCAGACGAGAGATATGAAGCTCAAGGCATTTGAGGCTTTGAAAGAGTCCGTCAAGCTGTCAGAGATAGTTAAAGAGGCTGTTAACGAGCTTGAAGAGAACGGAAAGAACAGAAAGTACTCCTTCCCGTTCAACGCGATATACCGCATAAAGAATCCAAAGACAAGGGCGAAGATACAGAGGGACTACAAGATTCTCGCGTACAACTCGAAGGTAACCCACAGGGCTTTCATAAGGAGAATTCTTGAGCTGAAGGAAAAGCTTGAACTCGAAGATGATGAGGTCGAGTACTTTGAAATGCTTTCAAAGCTGTACCCAACGAGAATAACGAAAATAGAGCCCCTCGGAAAACACCACGTCTATGATATTCAGGTTGAGGAAGTCCACCTCCTCACAGGGAACGGGGTTTACACATCGAACAGTGGACCTGTCTCGTTCATGCATCTCATAGATGCCGTTAGCGATGTGATAAAACAAGGTGGAGTGAGAAGAGGAGCAAACATGGGCATCCTTGAGGTCTGGCACCCAGATATTGAAAAATTCATCCACGCAAAAGAGCAAAACGTTGGAACAAATGTTTTGAGCAACTTTAACATAAGCGTTGGACTGTGGACTGATTTCTGGGAGGCCCTTAAAGAAGGAAAGAGATACCCCCTAATTAACCCAAGAACTGGAAAGAAAGTAAAGGAGATTGACCCCAAGAGCCTTTTTGAAGAGTTAGCATATATGGCCTGGGCAAAGGCCGATCCTGGTGTGGTCTTCTTTGATGTAATAAACAAAAGAAACGTTTTGGAGCATGCCAAGGGCGAAAAAATCCGTGCAACTAATCCCTGTGTAATTGGGGAGACAAGGATTCTGACTCCAGAAGGATACATTAAGGCCGAGGAACTTTTCACCTTTGCAAAGGAGCGTGGAAAGAAAGAGGCTGTTGCTGTGAAGGGCATAACCGAGGGAGGAGAGCCCTACGCTTACGCGATTGAGATTCTCCTTCCTGGAGAGGAGAGAATTGAATATCGGACCGCTCACGGGGCAGAGCTTGCAATCGCGGATCCTGTAGCTGTACCTGCATACGTCTGGAAGGTTGGAATGAAGACCGTTGCGAGGATAAAGACCAAAGAGGGCTACGAGATAACGGCAACTCTCGACCACAGGCTGATGACTCCAGAGGGCTGGAAGGAAGTTAAGGATATTACTCCCGGAGAAAAACTGCTCCTGCCAAGATTTGAGGTCGAGGAGGAATTTGGAAGTGAGAGCATAGGCGAGGATTTGGCCTTCGTCCTCGGGTGGTTCATAGGGGACGGATACCTCAACACGAACGATAAGAGGGCTTGGTTCTACTTCAACGCCGAGAAAGAGGAAGACATTGCCTGGAAGATTAGGGAGATACTGGTCAAGCACTTTGGAATAAAAGCCAAGCCCCATCGCTACGGCAACCAGATTAAGCTCGGCGTTAGAGGAAAAGCTTACAAGTGGATTGAAGAGATAGTAAAAACCAATGAGAAGCGCGTTCCAGAGCTTGTCTTCAGACTCAAGCCAAAGGAGATAGCGGCCTTCCTCCGCGGTCTCTTCAGTGCCGACGGCTACATTGACAACGACAACGCCATAAGACTCACCTCCAAGGACCGTGAGCTGCTCAGGGAAGTTCAAGACCTCCTGTTACTCTTTGGGATATTATCTAAGCTCTACGAGAGGCCATATCCGAGCGAGTTCAAGTACACAACCAAGGACGGAGAAGAGAGGACTTACAAGGCCGAAGGCCACTATGAGCTCGTCATAGCCAACTACAGCAGGAAGCTCTTCGCGGAAAAGATAGGCTTCGAAGGTTACAAAATGCAGAAACTCACTCTCAAGAAGACGAAAAGGGACGAGCCGATTGTTACCGTTGAGAGCGTTGAAGTACTTGGAGAGGAACTCGTTTATGACTTCACCGTCCCAGAAAAGCACTCCTACATCTCCAACGG
>JAGGWM010000006.1 GCA_021157445.1 Thermococcus sp.
ACCCAATAACCTCTTTCCGTGAGCTTTTGGGCTATAAAAGCGGAGTTGCTGTCAACTGTGTTGCCGGTTAAGAGTTCATCACCTATTGTTATTATCTCTGCAAACATCTTTACCACCATAACTCAATTGGACTCTCTGAAATTTAATCTTTCTCTTGCTTAAAGCCAACAAGCGTCGTAGAAACCCTTTAAAAGTCCACTCTCAAATCCTATCTACGATGATAGAGGTAGTGAGAGACAACTTTGTTAAGTCCTATCGTTTACGCCAAAGCCTTGAAGCCCTTGAACGGGTTAGAGGAGAGATTAATGAAGAGGCTTATGAAAGGTTAAAAGCCCTACTTCATTATAGGCTCTACGGAAAAGAGTTTGACCGAAGTAAGCTCAAAGAAAAAATTGCCTTGGCCTTTTCAATGGGGAGCGATAGTATGGCATCGCTTTTGATCCTACGGTGGGCTGGTTTTGATGTTATTCCGGTTATGGCAAAGTTGCCACAGATGAGGGATGTAATATTTCTAAGAGCCCAGAGTTATGGAACTGTTTTTGTTGAAGTTCCCGAATATATGGAAATTATAAACTCCCAAATACAAAAGAGAGCCCCTATATGTGGCAAGTGTCATTCGATGATAATGGAAGCAGTCAAGAACTACGCAAGAAGAAACGGAATAAAGATAGTGGCCTCGGGAGATCTGCTCAGCTCTGGAAGCATTTCAATTTACAGGGAAGGAGATTTGATAAAGCTAAACCTTCCCGCGTTTTTGGCCCTAGACAAGAGGGAAGCAATAAAAATACTTGGCAGAAAATACGCATTAGGGTTTGGCTGCCCTCTATGGAAAAGCGCCACCAAAACTGCACCGATTTTAAAGCGCTTTGGTGTCCAAAGGGTATTGAGAGAGCTCAGGGCAGGAGCAATAGACAAGGAGATAGCAAAAGCCCTCATTAAGGACATCTTGAAAAATTAAGGGTCTTCAAGGGGTGGGAACATGAAGCGAGAGCGTTCTCTGCTTCAAGTTATTAGAGAGCGAACTGCAAAAATCGCCATGAGGAGAAGAAAGAAAAACATCCTCCTCTTGGCAATTTCAATGTTTTTGGCTAACATAAGCTGGGGCATAGCCTTTCCATACCTTGGAGTATATATGAAGACTCTTGGAGGGTCACTTTTTCTTGTAGGTCTCCTCAGCGTTGCTTTCAATTTGACATCAAGCATAGCCCAATGTCCCTTTGGGTACCTCTCAGATAAAACCGGGAGGAGAAAGCCATTTATTGCGTTCGGGATATTCTCCTCGGGCATCACGTATCTTTTTGTGGTATTTGCCACTGCTCCCTCCATACTCCTTGGAATAAGAGTTCTCCAAGGAGTTTTAAGCTCTTCAATTTTTCCAGCTCATACTGCATTTGTTGCAGAGCTTTCGGCTCTGGAGAAGGTAGGTTCGAGTTATGGTTTCTTTAACTTCGTCGAAAATACCGGCTATATGCTGGGCAACTTCCTGAGGAGTGGAATCGTCAAAACCCTCGGCATCAAAAGCGCTTTTGTAATATCCGCCTTGATCTCTATAGTTTCAGCCGGGATTGTGTTGCTTATGGAGGAAACCCCTCATCCAGCTTCACGCTCCGAGAAGCCGATAATCCCTCAAGAAGGCAGAGAAAGTGAAAGAGCTATTTTTGAGAGAAAAGCATTCAAGAGTCTTTTAAAGGGAAAACTCGGAATTTTCTACCTCTCTGTTTTGCTTGCAATGATAGCTTCGGGTCAAGTTTATTCAGTGCTTTCAGTGTACTTTGAAGAGAAATTTGGAAGTCAGTGGGTCGGAATTCTCTTTGGTATAGATTCTATGGCGGCAGCCCTAAGCGCTCCGGTCATAGGCAAAGCCATTGACAAAAAAGGTGCAAAAACAATCTTTGTTTTATCTCTCATAGGCTATATGGTGGTGTTCTACGGCTATGGAGCAATTACAAGCATCTATCTAATGATTGTCATCTCTGTTCTCTCGGGAATAAAATGGTCGGCATTTATTAGTGCTTCATCTTCCCACGTGGCATTGAATGCGGAGGATAAGGTAAGAGCGCAGGCAATGGGAATGCTAAACACAATGATGAGCGCTGGATGGGTCATCGGACCTTTGATAGGGGGTTATCTAAGTGGAATAAGCTTTAAAATCAACTTTCTCGGCTCGTTAATACCACTTATTTTGGCAGTTGCTTTAACTTCGCAGAAATAAAATTTAGTAACATCACCAAGCAGGTGACCCAGAAATAAAATCATCGCAATGATATCATTCTTTAATCCAACAACGCTTTTTGAATTACTCTCAGAAACCTAAACCTCAACCCCAACAACCTCACCATTAAAGTATTCACCTGCATTCCAAAATCTTAAAAGCTCTAGAGAGAAGGCATTCACATGCTCTACGTTGAGATACTCGGAAACCTTCCAGAAATGGCTCAAGGGGAAGTCAAGGCACTGTTGGAAATGGCCAGTCCAGAGTTTAAAATCATTGAGAGAGACTACCTCTTTCTTGCAATCAAAGGCAATGAAAGTGCTTTTCCATTTCTTAATAGGCTCGGCCTGGCACATGAATACGGCAGGCTTTTGTTTTCCGCTGAAAGCTTGGAGGAACTCTACTCGAAAGCGGAAAATACTGAATGGGAGAAACACATTGAAGGAGCATTCAAAGTGGACAGGGAAACCATGGCAAACTGCTCTCATAGGGTAGAGGATGTTGAAAGAAAGCTGGGAGCGTTAATATCAAAAAGAGGGTTCAAAGTAAACTTAAGCTCTCCCGATACACTGATTAGAGTTTACTGTGGAAAAAAGCTCTGGGTCGGGGTTAGGGAAAGATTTTTCAAGGCAAAGCCTTTCAACGAGCGAAAAGCGGATCAAAGACCATTTTACAAGCCCATAGCATTGCCTCCTAGAGTTGCGAGGGCGATGGTAAATTTATCTAGGGCAAGAAGAGAGATACTCGATCCCTTTATGGGCACCGGTGGGATACTCATTGAAGCGGGCCTCATGGGATTAAGGGTCTATGGGGTGGATTTAAGGAAAGACATGGTTGAAGGGGCTAAAAGAAATTTGGAGCACTATGGGGTTAAAGACTGCGTTTTAAAGCAAGGAGATGCAACAAAACTTAAAGAGCTCTTTCCAGGTAAGACCTTTGAAGCAGTTGCAACAGATCCCCCATATGGAAGCTCCGCCACTTTAGGTGGGAGAAAAAGAGAGGAACTGTACGAAAAAGCCCTATCAAGCATTTATGAAGTCCTTAGTGATTATTTAAGCATAGCCTTTCCAGCTCAGTTCAATGCAGAGAGGGTAGCTGAGAAGATTGGTTTCGAAGTCCTAGAAAAATACTACCAGAGGGTTCACTCCTCACTGGACAGGTACTTCTATGTTATGCGCACCTGAAAATGCCCAATCTCTCAAAATTCTCTCATGCTTTTTATTTTTCCATTTATAACACGGTTTTAAATTTCAACAAAAAAGTTATAAAATTCTATGGGGATGCAAAGCTTAGAGGTGAAAGCATGGAAGGGTATGATATAAAGCCCGTAGAGAAGAACAAAAGAACTTTCACACTCTTGACTGTCCTTGCAATATGGTTCGGGGCGGGGATAAGTATCGCAGAATTTTGGGCTGGGGCACTGCTAACTCCAGCTCTCTCATTGGGCATGGCCATTTTTATAATAATCATCGGGCATATCTTGGGAAACGCGGTAATGGGTCTAATAGTCCTCGAAGGTGAGGAAACTGGACTGCCGACCATGGTACTCTCGAGAGCTCCACTAGGTATTAAAGGTTCCGCTCTACCCTCGATCCTAAACTACCTCCAGCTCATAGGATGGACAGCCATCATGCTTATAGTAGGGGCGAACGCAATGAACGCAGTATCAAAAGCCTTCGGATTTGAAAGCTATGCTCTCTGGGTAATTCTTTTAGGCTTCATCGTTACAGGATGGACGTACATAGGACCAAAGAACTGGGAAAAACTTGAGAAAATAGCGGCTTTGCTCTTACTTGCATTAAGCCTGTGGCTCACCTATATTACACTCAAGAGATTTCCCCTGAGTGAGCTCCTCTCCAAGCCCGGAACTGGGGAAATAGGCATTATGCTGGCATTGGATTTGGTAATAGCAATGCCCCTTTCATGGGCACCCCTGATAGCCGATTATTCAAGGTTTGCCAGGGGCAAAAGTTCAGCATTCTGGGGAACCTATCTGGGCTATTTCATCTCCTCAAGTCTGTTCTACTTTGTTGGGGCACTAACAAATATGGCGATTGGAAAAGGAGACCCTATTGAAATCATAGCGGCTTATGGCATAGGAATCCCAGCAATGCTGATAATTATTTTCTCCACAGTCACTACAACCTTCCTTGACGTCTACTCAGCGGCAATAACCTACAAGAACATCTCACCAAAGG
>JAGGWM010000192.1 GCA_021157445.1 Thermococcus sp.
TCGGTACGGCTGACCTTCCCTCCTCCTGTATTCATTGGAGGGCTTTCGGGGGGAACGGAGACTCCCCACATCTTCAAGGCTCTCAAACGAATATTCCAAGAGCCGACGACATCCCTATCCGCTTCAAGACCACAATTCGAACACTTCACGATCCTGTGCCCATTCGGGCTTAACTTCCTCCCACATATCGGGCACAGGGACGAAGTAAAAGCAGGATCCACAAAAACAACTTTTATCCCCTTCAGTTTAGCCTTGTATTCGATAATTGATTGAAGTTTGCGAAAACTCCAGCGGTGAAGCCTTCCATTCATTTCAGCCGAATACCCGATTGAGTCCCTAATCTCGGTTAAATCTTCCAGAGCAATACCACCATATTTTTCAGCCAACTCTACGATTTTGTTAGCTAACTTGTGGTACAAATCGGTCAACCTGTTCCGCTCCCTCTCACCATACTTTTCGAGGAGTTTTTCCCTCTTCTTGCCAGCCCTAATTTTCTTCTGAATCTTCCTCCGCTTTACAAAGTAACCAGTTCTAATCTCCCTCTCGCGAGTGATTATCTGAATGAATTCGCCGTTGGGAAGGCTTAGCGTGACGTTGTTCTCGTTCAAATCAACACCTACAAAAGTTTCCGGCTCTTTAATCTCGACTTCTTTCGAGAATACAACGTTGATGAAGACGCCCTTGAGCGTTTTTACTAACCATGCTTGGCCAACCTTCCAGTCCCCGAACTTCTCGTGGTGCTTTGCTGGGTAAAACTCCAAAGAGACTCTCCCGCTCGGGGTGGAGAGTTTTATTACTCCCTTTTCGAGGTCTAGTGTGAAGAGATGGTCGTCGAGCATAATGGCTTCTTTCTTGAACACTGGCCTTCCGTTGGCTTTTCCCTTTCTTTTCCTTTTCCTATAACTCTTGTAGATTGAGGCCGCCATTTGGCAAGCCGTGTAGAGATAATGGCTCGGTAATTGTGGGTATTTCTTCCTCAACTCTTTGTATGTCTCTTTTTTCAGCCGGTAAAAGCTTGTTATTCTTTTTTCATGAGCGTGGGTGACTAGAGAGTTCACAATATCGCGGTAGGTCGAGAAGAGTTCTTCTAGCCCTTTGGGGGCTTCTTTCAGCTTGAATTTTGCGGCGAGCTTGATAGTCTCACTCGGCATTTTCCAACTCCTTTTTTACTTTTCTAATCCAATCCTTTATTGCCTCTTCAATTGCAACGCTCAAAACTCCCCTCTTGTCCCCATAACGCTTTTTCGCAAGTTCCTTGAACTCTTCGAGCACTTCATCGCTGATAACAAATGTTGCTTTAGCCATACTAACCACCATTTAAGGAATACTAAAAAGCAGTATATAAAGTTTTCGGAACCAAAAGCACGTGAAAGTTACGCTTTTAACTATCTAGTAATTATCTAGGAAACAGCCCATTTTTTAACGCTTGTTAGAATTGAGGTTTCCGTGCTCTTTATCCCGTCAATTTTTCCAAGCTTTTCTATTAGAAAGCTTTCCAGTTCCTGAAGATCTCTCACGGTAACCTGCATGAGAACATCGTGTGCTCCGGTAGCTATCCCCAAAACATCAACCTCTGGAAGTTTGGAGAGTTCTTCAACGGCTCTTTTGATTTTGTTGGGCTCGACGTCAACTGCTATAAATGCCACTATGGTGTAACCTGCTTTGAAGGGATTTATTAGGGCGGCAAACTTCCTTATTATCCCTTCTTCGATAAGTCTTTTGACCCTAAGCCTCACGGTTGATTCGGGTACTCCTATTCTCCTTGCTATTTCCGAATAGCTCATTCTTCCATCTTCTTGGAGTAGCTTTAGGATGTTTCTATCTATTTCATCCATCTTCATTTTTGTTCACCAAATTCGTATTTTATTTAAATACTATGTTGTGGAATTTTAAATATTTTTTGCTCTTTTTGTCAGATTGCGCAAAATTTAGCCGAAAATCATATTAATTTCAAACGTATTATTTAAACCGGTGGAAAAAATGAGAAAAGAAGATATTATAATGCGATACTCCAAAATCTTTCCAAAAGCTTCTCGGGTGACCTATGCCCCGATAGTTGCCCTCAAAGCAAAAAACGCAAGGGTATGGGATATCGGGGGAAGGGAGTATATAGACTTTTTGAGCGATGCCGCCGTTCAAAATGTCGGCCACAACAACGAGAGGGTCGTTAAAGCGATAAAAGAACAGGCTGAAAGGCTAATCCATTTCACATTTATCTATGGTTTTACAGCTGAACCTCTCTTGCTTGCAGAAAAGCTTGCCGAGATTTCGCCCATTGAAGAACCGAAGATAGCCTTTGGGTTAAGCGGGAGTGATGCAAACGATGGGGCAATAAAGTTTGCCCGGGCTTATACCAAAAGAAGAACCCTCCTTAGCTACCTTAAGAGTTACTATGGTTCTACATATGGTGCATCAAGCATAACCGGTCTCGATTTTCATGTTAGGGCTTTGGTGGGAGAGCTTAGCGACGTTCACTATATTCCGTATCCAGACTGCTACAGATGCCCATTTGGAAAAGAAAAAGAATCGTGTAGAAGGGAGTGTGTTGAATACATTAAGGCGAAGTTTGAGGGCGAAGTGTATGCGGAGGGCGTTGCCGCTTTGTTTGCTGAACCAATTCAAGGCGATGCTGGAATGGTTGTACCTCCGGAGGACTACTTCAGGAAGGTTAAGAAAATCCTTGACGAGCATGGAATTCTTCTTGCAGTTGATGAAGTCCAGAGCGGCCTTGGAAGGACTGGAAAATGGTTCGCCATAGAGCACTTTGGAGTTACGCCAGATATAATAAGCATAGCGAAGCCCCTTGGAGGAGGCTTACCAATAAGTGCCGTAATTGGAAGGGGTGAAATTATGGATGCTCTTCCTCCTTTAGGACACACCTTTACCTTAAGCGGAAATCCACTTGCAAGCAGGGCAGCGCTTGCTGTTATCGAGGAAATAGAGGAAAAAGGTCTTTTAAAGAGGACGGAAAAGCTTGGAGATTACACCATGAAGAAACTGGAAAAAATGAAAGAAGAACATGAGCTAATAGGCGACGTGAGAGGAAAGGGTCTTATGATAGGAGTAGATTTAGTTAAAGACAGGGAAACCAAGGAGAGAGCGTATGATGAAGCGAAGAAGGTTGTCTGGAGGGCTTACGAGCTTGGGCTAATCGTTGCCTTTCTGCAGGGAAACGTTTTGAGAATCCAGCCTCCGCTCACGATTGAAAAAGAAACTCTTGACGAAGGCCTTGATAAGCTTGAAAGAGCAATAGCCGATGTTGAAGAAGGCAAAGTTGGGAATGAGGCCTTAAAGTTTGTGCAGGGCTGGTAGTCTTTCATTTCATATATTTACTGCTCTTTTTTGTACGGTAGAGCACTTTTTGCATCCCAAAACTTTATAAAGTGGTCTCTTTTTGGCGGTGGGGGAGATGGTGTAGATGAAGAAAAAGGTAGCCACGAGCATGCAGGCAAGAAAAACAGCCCTAAAAGGTCATAATAATCAAATGCCCAGGTGGTTTTATGCTTTCGTGCCATTTAAGATAGCTACAGGTGGCTCTTCCCAGGTTATTCCCCTTTATGCTGTGGATCTCGGCGCTGGTGCTGGTGAGGTTGGGTTATTAAACGCACTTTCAACCCTTGCCTCCACTGTAGGAACGGTATTTTGGGGCAGATTGAGCGATAAAACACTTAAAAGAAAGGTCTTTATCCTAATGGGTCTTTTGAGTGTTTCAATTTTCCTAACTCTACTAGCGTTTGCAGAAAGCTTCTGGGCTCTTTTAATGATAAACGCGGTCTATTCGTTTTTCCTGGCCTCAAGTGTGTCGATACCCATTGTTCTCCTTTTCAGAAACGTAAGAAAGACGAGATGGGATGAAGCCGTGGGGAAGTTCAACAAAATCGGTGGCTGGGCATGGGTCTTGGGCCTTTTAGCGGGATTTGCGCTCATTAGATTTTTAAGCTTTAGGCAGCTGCTCTTTTTCTTTGCCATAGTGAACGCTCCGGGATTTGTTGTGGCTTTGAGAACAATCAGAGAGGCTCCCGTTTACCTTCACAGGAGCAACATAAAGCCCTTTGTAATTCAGGTTATTCAGAAAGGTCGCTATCTCCCAAACTTTCTCGTCCACTTGCCCACAAAATTAAATGTCTCTCCAAAGTTTGCGGGCTTTTACCTATCTTCAATCCTTTTCTGGGTATCATCAGGCATGTATGTCACTCAACTCCCGGTGTTCTTAATAAAGAGTGGACTTACGAGCCAAGAGATCTTTGGGCTGGCACTCTTAAACTCCTCAACTTCAGCGATGCTCTATCAGAGAGTGGGACTAAAGCTTAAATCCAGGAATCCTGCTTTAGCGTTAACTCAAGGATATCTCTTTAGAGGCCTTGGGATTCTCCTGTTGCTGCTTCCCTCAAACGTTCCTTACGCTTTACTCATATCAGCCGTCGGAAGCTACATTCTCATGGGTTATTCCTGGTCATACATAAGCGTTTCATCGACTTCTCTCATAGGAAGGATGAGCTCTCCAAAGGAGCAGGGGAGTGTTTTAGCAACTGCAAACTTAATAAACTCCAGTGGATTTGTTTTGGGGAGCTTGGCTGGAGGCTTTGTAGTATCGCAGGTGGATTTTGCCCTTAATTTTGCCATAGCATCTTCAATGAGCCTTTTGGCGGTAGTTCCGGTTCTCAGCTTGATTGGCTTTTCATTTGCTTTCCTTACTCCATCACAAATAAGGAGGAGGAATTAGTGTATTTCGGCGTTTCCAAGCCTTATATACCTTCCATGCCTTTTCACAAACTCTAAAAAGCGCTTGTATGTTGGGTGATTACTTAGAGTTTCGCCGTCTCCAACTGCAATCAGCTTTCTCTTTGCCCTTGTTAGGGCAACGTTGAGCCTTCTTAAATCGGTTAAAAACCCTAAATCTCCGTTCTTATTTGACCTCACGAAAGAAAGGATTATTACCTCTTTCTCCCGTCCCTGATAGCCATCCACACTGTGAACCTCGACCTCTTCGCCGATTAGGGAGCGTATTAAGTCAACCTGATCATCGTAGGGGGTTATAACTCCAATCCATTCTTCCTTAACTCTCATTCTCAAAAGCCTCTCCACTATTTCCTTAACCAAAAGAGCCTCAAGAGGGTTTTCTCGTGAGGTTGATCCTTTTCTCTGTCTTTCCCATTTGTCTCTCCTCTCGGCAGTATCAACGAAAACAAGGGGCTCTTCTCTTTTAAGAATTGAATCCCAAGGCTCTCCAAAAAATGGCTCTCTAACCTTTAGATCGGCTAAGGTTATGTCCTTCACGCCCTCATCTGCTTTTATCTTTCCGTTATAGAACTCTCTGCTTGGAAACTCCATAAGCTTTTCGTTCATTCTGTACTGTATTTCGAGCATCTTCGCTTTATCGGGGTAAAGCTCAATAAGCTTCTCAAAGAGTGTCTCACTCAGCTCTTTTGCTTCTTCACTTAGAATTGTGGGGGGCAATTGCTTGTGGTCTCCAGCGAGGACAAAGCGCTTGGCCTTTGCGAGTGGAATTAAAACGCTTGGAATAGTTGCTTGAGATGCTTCATCTATTACTGCCACGTCGAATTCCACATCTTTTATAAATTCAAGGGCTGCAGAGGAGTTCGTGCTTAAAACAACATCGGCCTTCTCAACTATCTCCTTAACTATCTCCTCCTCTATCTTTTCGGCGAATTTGTAGAGCTTTTGCACCTCTTCGTTTAGGGTTATCCACTGGGCCATCTCTCTAACATCTTTTGCGGGCACTCCTCTTGCTCCCCTTCCCTTCTCGGCAAGCTTTAAGATTTGCTTATTGGTTAGTCCTCTTCTAAGCTGTGGTGTCGGCTTCTTGTATTGATCCCTCATCATGGCCAATCTCTCTGCTTTGTTTCTTAGCTCTCTGGCTCTTCTGTATCTTTCGTGGCTTTCAACCTGAAAGGCTAGAGTTGATTCCTTTAGGTGCTTTGAGACCCTTGAAGGGTGCCCTAAGCGGACTAGGTTTACCTTTCCCCAGAGCCTCTCCACGAGGTTGTCAACTGCAACGTTGCTCTCTGCTGTAGCGAGAACTTTGTTCCCTCTTTTAACCTCCTGAAGGATGAGCTCGGCAAGGGTTCTTGTCTTTCCGGTTCCAAAGGGGCCGTGTATTAAGA
>JAGGWM010000131.1 GCA_021157445.1 Thermococcus sp.
AAAGGAAGATCACATAAATCAGGAAGATCAAGGCTGAGAAAGTTAATGTCGTAAGGATTGGATCGGAGATTATGCTATTCAATTTATGAAGGAGGAACGGGGTAACAAATCCCGAGATTGGCCAGTTGCTGTACCAATAACGATCCCCCAAGAGGGAAGCATAATAGGATTCATCAAAGCTTGTGAAGCATCGCCCAAAACCAAATCGAATATAGTACCAAATTGTGAAAGCAAAAAACAAAATAAGAACTAGTGTGGCATTTTTTGTTAATTTTTCTTCACTGGCCAAATACACCGTTCCAAGGATAAATAGGAAAAAGATGAGCAGCATAATGCCCAATTTCACCCCTCCTTTATGGGGATCGTGAGAAATAGAGGGTATTCCATATTCTTTGATTTAACAATGACCTTGACTTTTACTGGTTCTGCAACGTATTTTACCCTGGAATACTTTCTGGTTAGAATATATGTATCATTTATCTTCGTTAGGTTATATTCTACGATCTCTGTCAGCGTTTCATTTTCCTGAGTGATATCCTTAACATAGGAGACGTGAAGCGGTGTCCCGGTTATTGGAAAAGTCAAATTGAGTGTGAGGTTATTATCCAAAAACAGTATACCCAGTTCAGGAGTATTGTTTGGATAGAAATATGGACCAAGACCTATGGAACCATTTATCAAATATTTTTCAGTTCTCGCTTCCAAGATTATTTTGTCGTATTTAATCCCCAACACGGAAAAGTTGAAAGATATTGATCGTTTTTCTTGAGGGTTTAGAATAACTTCACCGCTTTTTATTGTCTTAGTGTCCATAAAAACTTCAAACTCATACTTTGTTCTTTCTTTTTCATGGGATTCTATTATAAAACTCACTTCGTAAGTTTGATTGGGGATAATATACTCCGGTGTAGTCAAGTTGTCAAAATACACCAAGCTATACCCGGGGCTCGTTTTGGGATACGCTATCAGCACCATACCCAAGATTATAACAGAACTCAGGACTAAAACGTAAAGCAATTCTCTCCTCATAACTCTTCCCAAAAAACAAAAGACTTGGAGACTTAAAAGGCTTTCTTCATCTTCATCGATTGTGGTACTACGTAGTTCCCACCACTTGTGAAGTCGTATACCCTATCTATCCAGATTCACAGCCAGAGTTGCTCCCAAAATCTTAACAATCAATCCCCTCAGACTAACACTCTTGCTCGGCATCAATAAAAACTCAGAAAACTTCGAAAACGAAGTCTCAATCCTCCTGAGGTTCTCCACTCACGTAACCTTTATCTAAAAATAGAAAACTTTCATGCCGGTTTAGACGTTCAATCGGTTTGTACCCGGTTGGGGTATGATTGGAATAATCTTCAATGTTATCTATAGAGAAAAACCGCTCATCGAAGGCACGCGGGAGGTAATCTAATGCCTGAAGGGGAATGATATCGCTTCATCTTCCTTACAAACGCCACCAAGACGCACCGGATACTCGAGGTGCTTTAGTGGACAATGTCACTAGGATTTTAGTGGAGGGATGAGGCTAAAGGAGTTTCTTCTTCCCCGGAGTTGGACACAGCACTGTCATAAGGTATGGTTAGGAGAGTAACAGAAAGGTGCTAGATAGGGGTATTTTAAAAGTTAACCCTTTTTTCTTTTGAAAGCCTCGCCCTTCAGGACGGGGTAGAGGTCAGGTGCTACGAAGAATGCAAAAGTTGAAGTGTAGAAAATTCACGCAACTTGCTAAGTAATATATACTCTATTTGGGCTTTTTTCATACATAGTAGGGTTTTGCATGTGCGTAAAAAGTGCAGAATTGTAGAAATACTGATTTCAACGTGCAAAGAATGTAGAGTGCTTGTAGGCTGATGTAACGGTTGTAGGAGTGTGTGAGTTAGATGTATCGAGGCTGGAAATGTTATAATTCAAGATAAGTGGTTTGAGAGGGCGTAAATAATTTAAGGAAGGATTCTTGAAGATGTGTTGTAAATGTATCAGGATGTATCGGTGGTTTCGATGAGGGTGCATAAGGAGAAGTATAAGAAAGCCGTGGAAATGCTAATGCAAGGGAAATCGTACAGGGAAATAGCTAAGCGGTTGGGTCTGTCAATTTCCCAGATAAGCGAGATAGCCAAGGGCTTGGATTTATACGTTGACTTGAGGGAGGAGAGGAGGAAACTTGGGAGGAAGATCAGGGAGTTGAAGAGCCAAAAGGAGCGGTTGGAGAAGGAAATAGCTGAGAAAAAAGAGGTAATGTCTGCCTTGGAGGAGTGCTTTGAGAGGTTAAGTTTGGTTAAAAGGCTCACGGGAAAGATTTATGACAACATTTTAGAAGGTAAGGCCGAACCTCTCAAAAGTAAGGCTGAACGTGATTTTTACGAGAGTGAGCTCATAAAAGAGCTTACACGAAGAATAGAGGAGTTTAACAAGGCTTATGCCCGGCTTGAGCTTGAACACTACGCAGAAAAGCTCAGAGAAGTATTGGGAGATCCTAATCAAAATCCTGAACAATAAAAATTCGAAGAATCCCTTTGAAAAGGAGTGAACAAGACTGGATGGCTTTATGGGTGTAGATTCGGGAGATGATGTCCAGCTTATCCTGGCTACTCAAGTGGGATGTTATTTTAGAAAGGGGAATTCATACATTCCTATCAACGCTCTATTGTATCCATCGTTGTGAGCATCATCTACGGAAAGCCTCTCCCCGGTGGAGGGGTACCAAAACCCAAGGTGAATTTGGTAAGTGCCCTGAGCGGGGATTTTGATTATGTACGCTTCATGGATTATTTGCCCAATTTTCCAGCTTGAAGTGGGGCACTTTCCCCCACAAGGTTGATGATCCTGTTGAAAGATTATGTCTCCATTTTCATTAGTAAAGTGAACGAATATTTCATAATCTTTCTCTACCGGCGAATTTGTCCTCCAGTAATATTCAATTAAAAGCGTATGTTCATCATGCCTTGTTTGATAAATGCACAAGCCTATAAGCTCTATTTTCTGGCCAAAAATGGGATTAGAGGTTGAACATCTCTTTTCTATCATGCCTGCTGATAAATTCGAGAGTAAGACTGTGTAGTTTGAGCTTCTTTTGTAAAGAACCCCCCTGCTATCTGGAAATTGAAACTCCCTAATTTTTATGAAGTCTCCGCTATAGTTGGTATAGTGAGTGAACACTTCCCTGGCTTTCAGAGTGTGATTAATGGCCCAAGGTTCAGCCAAAAATCCCCCTTCAGTATAAAGAACGTAATCTGAAGTAATTGGGAGAAGGTAGTTTTCCTCAACCGGTTCTATAACCTCGATATTGCATCCCCTGAGCAAAGCCCTATATCTTAACGGCCAAGTTATCCAGGGATTATTGGCCAAAACATATAGTCTCTTTTGGGATGAAGAGCAACCTATTGTCGAGAGAATATCGCTGATCTTCCACTCCTCCTCCGTGGTTTTCAAGTAAGCACTCCATTCTGAATGTCCAAATGCTCTACTTTCGTAAACTCCAGTAAAGTACAGGTTTCCTCCGTTTATTGCAATTAAATGACTTTGGGCGATCGATACTGGTTGGAGGACACCAAGAAATGTCAAAGTGTTAAGAATTCCGGAGATTCCCAGAATAACTAAAATTGAGACGCTTAGCACTTTTTTATTTTGCCTCAGGAGTCTTTCAACGCTCTGGGGAATTAATAGGGTCAAAAACGGGATTAGCGGCATTAAAAACCGGGGAGCTTTATTGCGGGTTAACGTGAAGAGGACATAGGCAAAAACCAGTTGGAATAATAAAAGATTTGTCAGGTCTTTTTGTGCTTTTTGCTTGTATGCATAGAGCAACACAATGACAAGTACAACAAACCCCAGCAGGCCAAAATAATAATTAACGAACACCCACATATAGTATAGAATTGACTGAAGTGAGAAAACTTCTGGGTCTCCTTCCAAGGTGCCGCTCACTCTGCTGTTGTGTGACAGTGCTAGTATTAGCACTTTCAGGTTTGGCAGATACCACCATGCCGAAATTACGAAAGCAACCAGAATAAAGAGAGCAAAATTGTTAAGTGTCTCACATTTCAAAACTTTTTTGTGAGCACAATTGGTCTTAACTCCTTTTATTAGCTCATATAATACTGGAACAACTACGAAAAAAGGAAACGTCCATTTGCACAATAATCCCAACCCTGCAGTTATCCCGGAGAGTATGGAGTATCTTCTTGATGTGAATCCCTCAGCCTTCAGAAGAAGATACCATGTAACGGTAACCATTGCAGTTAGCGTTAGATCCACCATGAAAACCGTTGATTGATCCAGTACTATAGGTGAACTCAAAAGAACAAAAACTGCCAGAAAGCTTAATTTTTTCATGTCCAATATCTTGGAAATTTTGTGGATGGAGTAACTAATTAACCCAACCGCTATAAGGTTCACAGTGAAAATTCCAACCTCGGGAGATTCTCCAAAAATCATGTACCCGGGAACCGCCAAAAGCTGAGGAAACGGGGGATAATACCTATCCACAAAAATAAGGGAGCTGAAGCTTAGCTCTCTTAATGTGTGATAATATTTAATGCTATCCATAAAGTGGATTGCCTGGTCCCATATAAGGGGTGGAATGCCCTTAATGAACACTTGATAATACAACAGAACAGCGAAGAATGCATAAGCGATAAGCAGCAAAAATGTCTCACTTCTGTTTTTGAATCCTTCATGAAGCACATTCATGGGCATCGGATAATAAATAAGCCGCATTACCTTAAAATTTTTGTGCTGGTCTTTTTTAGAAGTTCGGGGAGAATTGCAAAGAATAGCAAAAGGAAGAGAAAAGAAAGTTTGAAAAATGATTTAGCTTTGTGCTAGTTCGGAGGGTAAGACTACTCTAATGGTGTCCGCTGGGTTGAAACCGCTAGTGTCTGCTGGGTCGAGGATTACTACCGGCTCGCCAGTATCGCTGTCTGTCCACTCGCCGACGATCCAGCTGATCGTTGCGTACTCGTCGAGGTTTGGATAGATCGTGTTGGCGAAGTAGTAGGCTCCTGCGAGTGTTGAGTCAGCATCAGTACCGTAGATTGTGACCACCAGTGCACCGGTCTCGTTGTCCTCAAAGAGCTGGATTATGAAGTATCCTTCGGTAACGTTGTACCAAACTTCTGGGCCGCTCCAGGTGAGGTTTCCTTCTGGAGTGACTATTGTGATGTTTTCGCCGATTACCATGTGGACTGGGGCGATGTCTTCATAAACTGCCGTGATTGTGTTGACTGCCGGACCACCGACCGCAATGACGACGTCCTTGTCTGTGAGTGCGCTCATGTTGATCTGGGCGTCAGTCCTCATGAAGAACTTGTCCGCTGGGACTGTGCTTGAAATGTATGCTGAGATTGCGAATGAATCACTGCTAAGGGCACCACTGCCGTATGCCACATAGACATGCTCAGCCTCCTGGACTTTCTCGTCGTAGTCTCCAATTGTTACGTGGAGCTTCTCTGTGGCGTTTACCTGAACAGGCGTGAGGTCGCCAATGGTGATGTTGTATACTCCTGGTTCTTCAAGAGTGTAGTTGAACTCAACT
>JAGGWM010000209.1 GCA_021157445.1 Thermococcus sp.
GCTTTTATTTTGATCTTAAACCCTCCAAAAAATTGAAAAATTAAAGGGCCTTCTTAAGCTCTTCTATGGCTTCTTTGGCCTTTAGGATGTTCTTTATCTTTCCTTGGGCAAGATCTTTCTTACCTCCACCGCCTCCACCAGCGAGTTTGGTGATTATTCTTATCAAATCACCAGCTTTATGCGGTACATCGTCTCCAACGCTGATCACAACTGCGTTTGTGTCCTCGCTTATTAATGCTACAATACGGTTCGCTTTCTTGAGTTTGAGTGCGGCCTCTCTTAAGTGGTCTATCTCCCCTTCCACTATATCTCCAATGAACTCCATCTCCCCTATCTTCTCTACCTCGCTCTCGAGTTCGTAGACTAAAAGCTTTGCAAGCTCTTTGTTGAGCTTTTCTACTTCTTTTCTCGCTTGCTTCCACTCCTCGAAGAACCTCTCCGCGGTCTCTGGCAACTTTTCTGGAGGAACTCTAAACACTTCACTCGTTCTGCTTAATATCTCCCTCTCCTTCTGCCACTCTCTAATGGTTGCCTCACCGCAAGTGAAGATTATCCTCTCAACACCATCCTGTATCCTCTCGGTTCTCAGTATCTTTATTGGGCCTATTAAACCCGTTCTGGGCAAGTGTGTACCGCCACAAGCCTGCACATCCCAATCTTTGATGTTCAAAATTCTAATTACCCTTCCCGGCACAACTCCACCTTGATAAAGTCTAAAGCCGTATTTTTGCTCCGCTTCAGTTCTCGGCAACCATTCCCACTTTACTTCTCTATCCTCCATTACGACTCTATTCGCCAAGAGCTCTATCTCCTTGAGCTCCTCCTCGCTGATGCGCTTGTAGTGGGCTATGTCAAGTCTTGCCCAATCGGTGCTTAATTGTGAACCGGCCTGCCAGACGTGTTTTCCGAGAACCCTAACAAGAGCTCCCATGAGGACGTGTGTTCCTGTGTGATGTCTCATGTGCTGTATTCTCCTCTGCCAATCAATTTTTCCATGAACGCTATCTCCCTCTTTGAAGCCTTTGGGCTTCTCTACCCTATGGAGAATTACCCTCCCAACCTTCTGGACATCAAGCACTCTAATCCCATTAAGCTCGCCCAAATCACAGGGCTGACCCCCGCCTTCGGGATAAAATGCTGTGGCATCTAGGACAACCCAGCCATCTATTACCCTAAGTACCTTTGCATCGAATTCCTTCATGAATGGATCTTCATAATAAAGCGTTCTCGTATCTGGCAGATCTTGAACCAACTCAAAGTCCACCACCTTTTTCTCCTCTTCTTTTTTGGCGGTCTTTTCAGCTTCTTTGGCAACCAAGCTGTAGAAGTTGTCCGGAACCTTGACTTTCATACCTTCTTTTTCCGCAATCTCCTTGACGATCTCAGGGGTTAAACCGTGGCTTTCATAGAAGAGGATAAGCTTTTCAAGCGGAATTTCATTAATATCCCGCTTCTTGAGCTTCTCGATTTCCCTCTTTACCAATCCGCTTCCTCTCTTTAGGGTTTCTGCGTACTTTTTCTCTTCAACGTTGATCATATCAAGAACAACATCTTCCATCTCTTTGAACTCTGGGAAGGTCTTATGGAGAGCTTTTATGTGCATTGCAACTATTTCGCTAAGAGGAATCTCCAAACCGAGTTCTCTAAGATGTCTTATGCTCTTTCTTATGAGGAGCCTTGCAAGGTAGCCCGCTTTAACATTAGACGGCACAACACCGTCAGAAAGCATAAAGGTTAGGGCCTTTGTGTGATCGGCTATAGTATATATCAGCTCATATGGTCTAACGAGCCTCGCGAGTTCATCAGCGTCAATTCCAACTCTCTTTGCAACGGTTTCCCTCAATACCCTTAAATCACCCATATCTTCAATATCGAACATTCCAGCCAGTTTTGAGTTCTCCATAAGGATTCTATCGTCTATCCTCTCAACTCCAGCCATCTTTTTAAGAGGTTCAATCACATAGTCTAGCACTGCATCATACGCCGTTGGAGTGCCCTGACTCATCCACACAAGCCTTTCAAGCCCATATCCCGTATCCACTACCCTCGTATCCATCGGAACATATTTATCTCCCTTAATTTCCACAACTTGAGAAGGATCGGCATCTGGAGGAGCTAACTTGTACTGCATGAAAACTAGCGTAGCCACCTCTAAACCACGGTAGAGCACTTCAAAAGCCGGACCGGCGTTTCCGCCTCCTGCCCATGGGTTTTCCTTGAAGGTTATGTCCTCCCCTTTCATGCCAAGATCTTTAGTGAAAAACTCGTAGGCGTATTCAGCAGTTTCATCCATCCAGTAAATCGGCTTTCCTGGATAGTTAAACGCATGATGAGCCATCATTTCAAAGATCGTGAAGTGTCTGCCCGTTATTCCAACGTTGTCGATATCGGTAAACCTTATGGACGGCTGGCTTATCGTGAGCGGGTTCGCTGGAGGATCAGCTTCACCGCTTATGACCCACGGCTGGAAGTCCATGATTGATGCTCCAACCAAGAGAACATCGTCTCTCCATCTGGGCAGTACTGGATATCTTTTAACTCTCCCATGCCCCTTTCTCTCGAAAAAGCTCAAAAACTTCTCACGCATCTCCTCAAGGGTGTATTTCTTCGGTATGCCGGGTTTTCCTATGAACTCGTACTCATCACACGGAGGATCGCCACAAGTTTCTCTATCAGGATCCAGCGTCCAGAAAGGCTTCCCACAGACCTTGCAGGTTTTTCTTATCCAGCCTTCTTCCTTAAACATCCTCGTGCTCATGTCCATGATCATCACCATCCTTAAGTCTAACCTAAAAGTTGCGTTTCATGTTAAAAAGTCTTTGTCTGAAGGGTCATTCATAAGATTATTTTAGAATTTATTTGTCGATCTCCACATCTTCAAACTCATCCTCATCCACAATAACAAAGGGAATTTTCATTTTTTTGAGCATCTCAACGAGCTGTTTGTGAGTTTTTTCTAGCATTTCTATTTTGTGCCTCAGGTTTTGGTTTTCGATATAGAGGTTCGTTGCTTCTTCGGTTTTCATGTTGAGTTGGGTCTTTAACTCAATTATTTGCTCCTCAAGTTCTACAACAGAGCGCTCAAGCCTCTCAATCTCCTCTATGTACTCCCGACAGAGACGCCGTTTTATCATTGCGGTCAGCCCCGCGAAACCTCCTCACCACTCAGGGGGGCTCCAGATTCATCATTCCACAACACCATCCATTGCTAGCAATTCATAGTAGCCTTTATTAGCCTTTTCATTGTTCTTACCGGCAGGTGAACCTTCTTCAACATTCTAAAGGGAGTAGTGTTCAGGTCTTCTGTCCTTAAAGATGTCGTTAAATTCATTAAGCCTCTTGTTCCTTGCCTCCTCAATGTTTATCTCAACAACGCCTACCTCCTCCTTATCCTCGCTTGCCCTAAGCAGTATCTCTGCCCTTGGAGAATTTATCTGACTCATTCCTATGAACCTCAATCCCCTTTCCTCACCAATTCTGTTTGCCGTTATGCTGAATACCCTATTCTCAAGGCTTCTTATTGGCATTGCTCTCGGAGCATAGGGAAGAACGAGGTTAGCTGGATGCGCAACGATATCTGCTCCCTTAAGGGCAAGGGTCCTCATGGATTCGGGAAAAAACCAGTCAAAGCATATCATAATTCCAACTTTCGCCATGCCTATGTTGAACACATGAAACCCAAGATTTCCGGGCTCAAAGAAGAGCTTTTCCCTGTAGAAAAGGTGAATCTTCCGGTATTTTCCTATGTAGCCCTGTCCTATTGGGCCGACGATAACAGCGGAGTTGTAAAGCCTTCCTCTCTCATCTTTTTCTGCAGTTCCAGCCACTATGAACGCTTCATGTTCTCTTGCCTGTTCGACAAGAAATTGAGTGGTCTCTCCATCTGGGATCTGCTGAGCTATCTCCTCCACCTCTTCTTTTGCCTCAAAATTGTAACCAGTGTCAAAAAGCTCTGGGAGGACGATTAGCTTAGCACCTTGGTTTGCAGCTTCTTTGATTAATTTTTCAGCTTTGCTCAGGTTAGCATTAAGATTCAGAAGCTTTGGCTCCATCTGAACAAATCCAACCTTCATTTTCAATCCCCCCTAACACTTTAATGGCCTTGACAGTTAATAACTTATCGAAACTACTTTTGTCTGGGTTTAGCCTCATAAAAAGAGGAAATCTTGATTACACAATATTTAAGAGCAATAAAAGGTTTTAAACCCACAAAATTTCCCTGCATGCTTAAAGAACTTTCAAAAACATCACAATTTCAACGATGAACTTTCTTTTAACTATTAAGGAGCTATGGAATTGTCAAAACCCTTTATAAGATTTCAACTAAAGACAAAGCTCTGCTTGACCAAATTTTCCTTTAGTCCAGTTTATTTTGTTCTTTTTGTTTTTGCTATTTTCTAATCCCTTTTGATGGAAAAGCTTAAAAACCAAGCAAAGTGAGCTTACTCTGGAACGATTATCGGGGTGATGATCATGAAGAGGAGACCAAGGAAATGGAAAAAGAAGGGAAGAATGAGGTGGAAGTGGATTAAAAAGAGGATCAGGAGATTAAAGAGACAAAGGAAGAAGGAGAGAGGAATTATTTGATTTCTCTCCACTCTTTATATCCATTTTAAGTGGTGGTTATGCAGAGCTTTTCTTATGAGAAACTTTCTCTCGAATTGAAAACCTCTTCTGGAAGAGCCCTTGTTTTCGCAGATCCGCATATAGGTTTTGAGCTTTCAAGGGGACTAAGGGTAAGAACGAGGTTCGAAAAAAGCCTTGCAGAATTCATAGAGGAGAAAAATCCGGACTTGATAATTATCCTAGGTGACATGAAGGAACCTCTTGGAATGAGCAGATTTGTTAAAAAACTTCTTATAGAATTCCTTTCTGAGATTGGAGAATACAGCGTTGTTATAACAAAAGGGAACCACGACGGAAAAATAGAAGAAGTCACAAAGGAATTTAAAAACGTGAATGTTGTAAGTTACTTCATCCTCGACAACATGCTCTTCCTCCATGGTCACCAAACCCTTCCGGAGATCGAGTTTAAGAGAGCTTTTTTGGGACATATTCACCCAGCAGTCAGTTTAAAAATCGGAGGAAACCTCAAAAAAGTCAAATGCTTCTTTAGGGTCAGGAACTTTCTGATTTTGCCCACAATAAACCCCTACATAGAAGGGTTTGATGTAAGAGAGGGAATAAAAATGATTCCATTTTTAAAATATTCTCCCTCAGGAGAGGCCTTTCTTGGAGATGGGACATATATTGGCGAGATTGAACTGAACCGTAAGGCTTAAAATATATGAAGCCAGATATTCATAGATGTGAGAGAAAAATGAAGGAGGTATACGACAAGCTTGAAGGGCTCCTAAAGACACTAGGATTCAAGAAGAACGAACTTAGAATATATCTCCTGCTTTTGGAAAAGAAAGCCCCCATGAGAATAGCTGAAATAAAAGAAGAGCTTGGAATAAGTGAGAGAAGCGTTAGAGAGCACGTTCTTAATCTGTACAGAAGAGGAGCTCTCAAAAGGGAACTTATTCAAAGGGGTTGGCTTGGCTATGTCTATTCTGCAGTCTCCCCTCCGGAACTTCTGGCAAAACTCAGGGAAAATGTTATCAAAAAAATAAACGAAATTGAAAAAGAGCTAAAAAACGATAACATCTAGAGACCTTAATATTTCAACTGCCTTTTCAAGCTTTTCTTTCTCGAAATCTCCGTACTCCTCTTTCAGGGCTTTAAAGGCTTCTTCTTTTGGCATTATCTCTCCGAGCATTAGCAGCTCATGGAGCAAAACAGACATTCTTCTCTCTTCCATTATTTTTCCCAGCTCCTCCCCTTTCTTTTCGTCTATCTGCTTTATTGATCTTGGTATGATTAAGCCCTTTTTCTTCCACTTCAGCCAAGGTTCAAAGGCAAACCCGTAACCAAGTTTTAATCCCAAAAACTTAGAATCCCTCGATAATCCAAGCATTACGAGCTTTTCCGCCATTTCAAGCTCCCTTTCCATGCTAAGCTCTCC
>JAGGWM010000067.1 GCA_021157445.1 Thermococcus sp.
CTACAAACGTTCTTGATGTGGTTTATTTTAAGCATTTAAAAAATTTTTGAAGAAGATTCTACCAGAGTAAACTTCCCTCATAGTTTACCAAGACTTCATTGACAACACTCCATGCCATCAAAGGCTCTTTGTAAATGCTAATCTTCTCTCCTTCCACCACGCTCAAAAAGTCCCCATGGGGAAAGCCACCAATAATAACGGCTGGGGAGGTATAATCAACCAATCTTTCTCCGAACTCTTTCGGAGTTGCTAGATTTCCATTTTCATGCATTATGAAAACTCCATCTGGACCTATCTCTTCAAGGAGTTCGGAAAGTGTTCCTTCTCTCATCTTCAGAAGTTCAAGATCTTTAGGGACAGCTTTCTTTTTGAATAGACTTTCCATTAGTCCTACAAAGCGATTGTAGTTTCGAGGAAGCCTAGTTTCAGGTTTAATGTAAATAATCTCGTCGTTTCTTGTATGCACATAGACCCTAAGCCTTCCTTCTTTGTTTAATATGCTTTCAAGGGCGTTTATAAGACACAGATGAATTATATCCGGCCTGCCCCTCCTTTCTCCATCTTCCAATAACTTAAGGGCTGAATGATGGTAGGTGGAATCGAGAAGCACTTCATCGGGCTTCTTTCCTCTCTTTTTTGCATAATTGACAACTGAAGGATGATCTCTTATTTTTTCTGGAACGAGCTCGAGTTCGCTATCAGCTATTATCAGATGAAGCATTTTCCACTACCTCCACGTGGATACCTCTATTCTTCACTTCTTTCATTATCTTTGAATATGTATCCGCTCTCATTCCCAAGATCTCTGGGGGAATTACTCCGTAAGCACATTCCCCTTCCAGAACAATTCTAGAAACTATAGCAGCTGTAAATCCAGTTACTCTTGCCATAGAAGTAAAGCCATCCTTTGCTTCATCATACAAGAAGTATCTAATCTCCACTTCTTTTCCATTCTTGAGCCCTCTGCCGTAGACTTCCATTATTGAGAAGTCCTCGCTCTCATAATTCATCAGCGGAGAGATGACCTTAAGCGTAAACTCAACGTTATCTTTTTCAAAGAATCCCAGTTCCTTCAGAACTTTCATTTTTTCCAGATGTCCCGGCCACCTGAGGGTTCTTTCTTCAAGTCGATTTGCGTTTATTGTCTCAATGAGAGTTCTCAGCCCGTCGCTTATGAACTCTTCAAATTCGAAATCTTTGATCCTTACTTTCCAAATTCTTTCTAGTGGATCTACCTCCCTAACTTCCCCATTTCTCACGATTCTTGCCTTTCTTGTATATTCTTCGATCAGGTCATATGGGGACCAAGTGATTTTGTAGTAAAGAGGTGGCTTTGGAGTCTTTGGAAGCCCACCTACGCGGATTATTCCCTCTTCGAGAGGTGTTAACTCTTGATATACCCTCCCAAGGAAAATATTGCTAAGTCCAGGAGCAAAGCCCGCATCAACTATAGCCGTTATGTTCGCTTTTACAGCATCTTCTCTAAGTGATAATGGATTTTCGGGCATAAAGGAAACATCTACAATGTCCACCCCAGCTTCTATAGCGGTTTTTAGAGTTTTGAATCCGAACCTCCCCGGGAGGGCACCTACGATAAGATCAAAGCCTTTTATTTTCTCTACCAAGGAACTAAAGTCTGAAGCATCTATCTTTATTGGATGCGCATAACCTTTCACTTCTTCCAATTGATTTAAGTCTATATCTCCTGCCCACACCTCAAAGTCCTTGCTCAGATCATATGCTATTGCCCTTCCAACGTTGCCAGCTCCCAGTACCAAGACTCTCATATCTTTCACCTCTCCAAGAGTAGAACCAATACATATATAAAATGTTGTTCTGGAATTATTGTGATGAGACTAAACTTACCGAGCTTTTTAAGAAAAAGAAGCCTCCCAAAGGAATTGCTGGAAAGCAAAGAAGCCAAGATAATGCACATAAGTGACACTCCAGACAATATATACCCGTTTATCCTGAACCTGATAGAGAAAAGCAGGCCAGATTATATCATCCATACTGGAGACCTCGTGGACAACATAAAACTTGAAAGAAAACCTGAATTAAAAGAACGATACGCGGAGAGGGTAAAAGAGCTGTTGGACATTCTCGAAAACTCCAGAGCTGAGGTGTACATCGTTCCAGGAAACGAGGATAGTGAAGATGTACTCAAAAAACTAGTCAGAAAAGCCCGAGTAATAAAGCCCGGAGAGATAATTGAGATAAATAGTGTAAAGCTGGCCTTAGCGCACGACCCCAATCAACTAAACCCTCCAAAAGACGTTGATTTTATTCTCTACGGGCACAACTTCAGAACCCTCCGACGGGGACTGAATGGGGTTTTAAATGTGAACTTCATTCTTTTGGGGAGTAAAAAAGTTATTAAGGTCAAATATCCTGATGGAACAAATTTCGAAAGGGGATACAAACTTATGAGGGGATTATGATGAGATTAATGCGTTTTGGTCCTTCAATGCTCTTTTTAAGAACATCAGACGTTGAAAATGGCGAAAACTTTTTGAAAAATCTTTTTGGTATAAAAGAGCTCTCAGTTGATGAGGCATGGAATCAAAGCTGGGAACTTGACACCATAATATTTGTAACTCCTGCAGAAGAATGGAAAACCGTGTTGAATTTAAAGAGAAGTGCTTTTTTGGTCCGAATGCGGAGCGACAGTGTTTTAAAGGAGCTTTTAAATGCAAAAGGTCCTTTTGACAGAGCGAATCTTGGACCCCAGATAATCCTCTTAAGAATTCCAAAAGAGGCTGAAAAAACCTCCGAAATAATCCCCCAACGCTATGGAGGAGTGGAGACAAGCTTTGCTAGAGGGATTAACGAAGGTGAAGAGCGAGACACTCTTCTTTTGGTGACAGACAGGAAATTGAGCGAACCCCTGAGTATAAGGGATATA
>JAGGWM010000167.1 GCA_021157445.1 Thermococcus sp.
GGAGATCTCTTTGTTAGGCTTTAAGAGCCTAACAAAGAGATCTCCAAGGGGTTTTATTGCAGTCGCTGCTCCTGGGTGTCCAATGGCTCCTACTATCAATCCGTAGGCTGCACCTAAGAGCAGTCCAATAAATATCTTCCTCAAAATTGGATAGTCCAAGTAGCTTTTTAGGAGTCCCATTGAGCTCACCTCCGAAGGTATGTTGTACATAGCTGCCTATGGCAGAGAAACCTTGTACATTATGGTATATAACCTTTTCCAAAAAATACAAAACGTGGGAGTTATTCGAACCTCAATGATACATCTCCGTAGAGAATTTTTTCTTTTCTTCCATCTTTGAGTTCAAGGATTAATGCACCACGTTCATCAATACCTAAAGCTTTTCCCCGAATTTCTCCTTCTTCCCTTATCACTTTGACCTCTCTATTTAGGATGGCTTTTTCTCTCCACTTTTGAAGTATCTTTCCGTCGTTTCCACGGAGAAATTCTTCGTACCAGTACTCCAACCTCTCCACAAGGATTTTAAATATCTCCTCTATTGGAATTTGTACTCCTAAAACTTTGCTTATTGACGTGGAAGTGCTTAAAAGTTCTTCTGGAATCGGGTTATTGACGTTTAGCCCTATGCCTAAAGTTACGTGGTAAACTTCTTTTTCAGAAAAGCTTCCCTCAGCTAAGATTCCGCATATCTTTTTTTCATTCACGAGGATGTCATTGGGCCATTTTATCCTTGCTTCCACTCCAAATCGCTCTAGGGTTTCAACAACGGCTATTGCTCCTAGGAAAATTATTTTAGCTATATTTTCGGGGGCGGTTTTTGGTTTTAATATTACACTCATCCATAATCCACCCTTGGGGGACTCCCATGTTCTGAACTTTCGGCCATAACCTCTTTTTTGGGTATCGGCTATTATTATGGTTCCCTCATCTTCATGGAGGGCTATTTTTTTGGCGTATTCGTTTGTTGAGTCTATCTCCTGAAAGTATATTACTTTCCTTCCAATGCGTTTAGTGTTAAGTCCGAGCATTTATCCCACCGTAATATATCTCGCGCTTTGAGATTATTTAGTTAACGATAGGTTTAAATCCTGCTTTTCATAGTGTATCACCAGAGGTGAATGGTATGGAAGCGTACAACAACATTGGGATTAAAAGAAGACTTAGAAGGTTTTTTAGGAGAAATGGGAGGGCTTTGATTTTTGCAATGGATCACGGGTTTGAACATGGGCCAACAGATTTTGAAGAAAACTGGGAGCACATTAAGCCTGGAATCATAATCCGAAAGGTTGTTAGAGCTGGGATAGATGGTGTAATGATGCTCCCAGGGATAGCAAGAATAGCGGGTGAAGAGCTCATCGGTAAGGATGTAGGCTTGATGGTAAAGCTTACCAGCAAAACAGGGCTTAGACCGAAAGAAGAATGGCTTATGCAGGATCAGCTCGGCTTTGTTGAAGATGCTATTAAACTGGGCGCTGATGCCGTAGCGGCAACTGTTTACTGGGGAAGCCCATATGAGGGTGCAATGATGAGACAATTCGCAGAAATAGCAAGCTATGCCCACGATTTGGGATATCCAGTTGTTCAGTTTGCCTATCCAAGGGGACCATACATTAATGAAAAATACGGCAAGAAGGAGGATTACAGGGTAGTTATGTATGGTGCAAGAGCTGCAGCCGAGATGGGAGCGGATATGATCAAAACCTATTGGACGGGGTCAAGAGAAACATTTGCCAAAGTTGTTGACGCCGCATCTGGTGTTCCGGTTCTCTTGAGTGGAGGCGCAAAGACGGACAATCCTTTGGACTTCTTAAAGCTTGTCTGGGAAGTTATTGAAGCTGGAGGAAGCGGGGCGGTTGTTGGGAGAAATATATTCCAAAGGAAAAATCCAGAGCCAATGATCAAAGCACTTCTGAGGGTAATTCATAGAAACGAAGACCCAGAAGAAGCTGCAAAGGCTGAGGGACTAATTTGACTTTTCTTATTTCTTATTCAAATTTGTCCAGTATAGTTTTTAAACCCCTTTCTAAACATCCAACAGGTGAGGGATATGGTTGAGGTAATTGATACCACATTCAGGGATGCTCATCAATCACTCATTGCTACAAGGTTATCAACTAAAGACATGCTTCCAATTGCGGAGAAAATGGACAAAATCGGCTTTTACTCGATGGAAGTATGGGGAGGGGCAACTTTTGACGCAGCTTTGAGGTTCCTAAGAGAAGATCCCTGGGAGAGGCTAAAGCTTTTAAGGGAGCACATAAAGAGAACGAAACTCCAAATGCTTCTTAGAGGTCAAAACGTTGTTGGTTACAAGCATTACCCAGATGATGTTGTGGAAAAATTTGTCGAGTTGGCCTACAAAAACGGCATTGACATTTTTAGAGTCTTTGACGCCCTGAATGATGTTAGGAATATGAAAACCGCAATCAAAAAAGCCAAAGAAGTGGGAGCGGAGGTTCAGGGAGCAATAAGTTATACTACTGGAAAGGTTTTCACATTGGAATATTACCTTCAGAAAGTCGATGAGCTTATTGAGCTTGACGTTGATTACATAACGATTAAGGACATGGCTGCCCTTTTGGATCCTCAGACAGCTTATGAACTTGTGAAAGAGATCAAAGAGCGCTATGGAGTAAAAGTTAACGTCCATACCCATGCGACGAGTGCTTTAGCCTCGGCAACATACTTGAAAGCAGTTGAGGCCGGAGCGGATTTTATAGATACGGCTATTTACCCATTGGCTAATGGAACTGCTCAGCCCGCAATTCAGAGCATCTATTACTCCTTAAAAAGCAAAGACAAGCCCAAAATCGATATGAAGCTAATCTTTGAAATCTCCAAGTACCTAAGGAAGCTCCTAGAAGAAAAATACGAACATTTAATGAACAAGAGAGCCCTTCATGGAGATCCGAACGTTTTAATCCATCAAATTCCAGGTGGCATGTACTCAAACCTTATATCTCAGCTCAGGGAAATGAAAGCTTTGGATAAGCTTGATAAGGTTCTTGAAGAGGTTCCTAGGGTCAGGGAGGAACTCGGTTATCCACCGTTAGTTACGCCCACCTCTCAGATAGTTGGAACCCAAGCGGTTTTTAATGTTCTGTTTGGCAGGTATAAGATGATAACCGAGGAGACGAAGAACTATGTGAGAGGGCTTTACGGAAGACCCCCTGCTCCAATAAAAGAGGAAATTAGAAAGCTAATCCTTGGCGATGAAGAACCGATAACTGTTAGACCAGCGGATTTACTTGAACCCATGCTTGAGAAAGCGAGAAAAGAACTTGAGGAAAAGGGCTACCTTGAGAAGGAAGAAGACGTGGTA
>JAGGWM010000186.1 GCA_021157445.1 Thermococcus sp.
AAGCGCATGTGTGGACCGCCGGAGCTAACAAAAGCGGTCTGTCCCTTTCCGCATCTCCCCATTTCGAGACCAAAATCGTTTCCTACGGCGCTTATCTTCTTTAAGGCCTCAATCGCGATTCCGCTTATCGAAGTGTCTCTTATGGGCTTCGTTATTTCACCGTTTTCTATCATATAGCCCTCCTGAACTCCTACCTGGAAGGCTGAGTTAAGCTGTGCTTGGCCTCCTCTGAAATCAACCACATAATATCCAAACTTAATGTCCTCTATCATCTCCTCGAACTTCCAGTCTCCCGGCTCGAAGATTGTGTTGCGCATTCTTATTATCGGCGGATACGTGTAATTTTCGGCCCTTGAATGCCCATTTGGCTCCATGTTCCACTTGTGTGCATACTCCCTGTTCAGCATTATCTCCTTCAAGATACCGTTTTCAATGATATGGATGTCCTTAACCGGAACCCCCTCATCATCATAGCGGTCATTTCCAAAGCCTCCCTCAACTATGCGCTCGCTCATTGTGACGTATTCAGGAGCAACCTGCTTGCCAATTAAATCCTTAAACGGCGAGTTTATCGTCAAATCTGCCTCCGCCAGATGTCCAAGGGCTTCGTGAGCTATAATGCCCACAACTATCGGCCCAGCAACTATTGGAAATTCTCCTCTCTTTGGGGCAACTCCCTGCAGCTGGGCATGAACTTTCCTTATGACCCTTTTGGCGACTTCTTCATTTGGCTCTTTCTCCTTGAAGAGCTCCCAGCCATAGTCTACAGCTCCAACTTCATCCCTCGCAGCTGCGAGCTTCTCTCCCTCTTTGCCCGTTGCCCAAACGTATTGCCATACGTAGTTCAAATCCCATTTTATTTTTGTGCCCTCGTTTGTTATGAGGATTTTTTCACCACTTGCATCCTCATAGCGAAGCCAAGTTGATTTTATAGCTTTGTCTTCTTTGAGAAGAGCCTCCAGATCCATTAACCTCTCAACCTTTTCCTCTATTGAAACATCTCTGGGTTTTATTTTCATCTTGCTCCTCACGACATCTTGGTTGGCTTTTATTTCCGCAAGCTGGATTTTTTCCTTTTTGGCTTTTGCCGCTGCTTTTGCAAGTTTGTATGCACTTTCTATAGCTTTTTCAAGATTTTCAAGTCTATTTGTTGAAGAAAATCCCCAAGCTCCATCTGCTAGAACCCTAATTGCAACTCCCATTTGTCCTTTGCCGGCAAAAGTTGTAAAAGTTCCATCTTTGAGCTCCAAAGTGTTCTTGCTGATGTTCTCATAGCGAATCTCTATGTACTCTGCTTTAAATTTTTCAAGAGCCCAGTTAAGGGCGTTTTCTAATTTCTCTTCCATTGCATATCACCCGCAATCTAAAGGTTTAGACGATCATTTAAATTAACATTTAGGACTATAAAAGCATTATCTTAAGCGGAGATGTATACAAAAGGACATTCGATGGGAAAAATATAAATCAGTTAAGTTGGGAAGAAGGTTTGGAGGTGAAAGAATGTTTGAGGTAGTTGCAATTGGTAATCTCAACTATGATATAACCCTCCTTGTTGAGAGATTTCCTGAGTTTCACGAGAAGGTAATCGCCAAGAGAGCCCACTTTGGGTTAGGGGGAGCTGCGGGCAATACCGCTTCCTGGTTAGCTTATATGGGAGTTAAGGTGGGATTTATCGGAGCTGTAGGCAACGATGAAATTGGAGAGGCACACATACACTATTTTAAGAAAATCGGCGTGGATGTTGGTGGTGTTAAAGTCGTCAATGAACATTCTGGAATCGCTATTTCCTTAATAAAGGGCGAGGATAAAAGGATAGTGAAGCATCTCGGCGCTAATGCCTATAGAGATGTTGATTTTGAATACCTTTCAAAGGCAAGGCATGTTCATATGTCCTCCAACCCGAAAGAGCTCATTGAAAAGACCGTTAACTTTGCCTTCGAGAACGGAATTTCCATTTCGCTCGACATTGGAGAGGCAGAAGTTCCTAGTTCTGCTGAAGACAAAATAACGTATCTGTTAATGAATGAAGACGAGTTCAAACGAAAGTACGGAAGCTTGGAGAAAATCCACGATGTTGGGGCTAAAAACGTAATTATAACCCTAAACGGCGGCGGGGCAATGGTTAGGGATGATAAGGGAAAGGTCTTCGAGATTAGGGGGCTGAGCGCTGAAGTGGTAGACTCTACCGGAGCGGGGGATGCATTTGATGCCGGATTCATTTATGGAGTTCTTAAAGGCTGGGAGCTAGGAGATGCAGCAAAACTTGGAGCCCTGTTAGCATACCTCACGGTGCAGAAAGTAGGTGCAAGAAGTGCAATCATTCCGCTGGAAGAAATTAAAAAAATAGCAGAGGAGTTGAATTTGGGTTTGCCCTTTTAATAGCTTTTTAAGCCAATTGTTCTTGCCCGCTTTTCACTCCATTTATAGCTTAGATACCCCAGCAAGGCATAAAGCAGTGAAAGAAAGATAAGATAAGAGATTTCCCCGGAGGCCTTTTCATACCCGTAGGCAACAACTTTTCTTACAGCTTCACTCGTTGGGGCATAGGGAAGAATTTTTGCCATTATCTGCAGCCCTCTGGGCAAGATTGAAATCGGATACATCGCACCGCTTAGGGCAAAGACCAGCATTTCGAGAATCGTTATAAAAGGACCCGGGTCTTTCAAATAGAGGACAATACCAGCAGCTGCCATTCCCATTCCTATCATCCCTGCAGTGCCCACAAATAGTACCGGAAGAGCTTTAATGAAGTTGAGGAAGTTGAAGCGAACCTCAAATATCACCACAAAAAGGGGAACGTAGATGGACATGTAGATGAGAGACAGGAAAATCCGGGTAAGCACGTTGCCCATAAAGAAGGTCAACCTCCTTATTGGTGCTGCAAAAGAGTACTCAAGAGTCCCGGCATAGAGCTCATCAACAACGCTCCATACAAAGCCACTAAGAAAAGTCAATCCAAAGCCCAATACCATAAATCCTAGGACGGCAAAGGTTACGTAGTCCGAATATCCCGTGAGACGCTGAAGTGCGGGAGAGTTTCTCTCTCCGGTAAGGCCTATCCCTATCAACAAAGCCTGACCGACAAAAAAGAAACCCAACATAACGTCGCTGATGAACCATATCTTGTAGCTCAAAAAGATTCTCCAGCTCTTGACTGCAACACCGTAGAGCGCCCTAAGCTCGTTAATAACCTCCATACCCAACCACCCGGGTTATTTTCTCCGCCCATTTAAAAATCAGGTATCCAATCATCCAGTAAAGGGGAATCAAAAAGAGAAGCCATCCTATCTCGCCTTGTATTTCTGCATATGTTTTTCCAACGAAGATCGCTCTCACTGCAGAAGCAGCATGAGTTAACGGGAATATCTTTGAAAAAGCAACCAGCCATTCGGGCATTACGCTAAGGGGGAAGAACACTCCAGAGAAGAAGATCATTGAGAACTCAAATATCTGAGCAAAAGGCCCTATGTTCTTTAGAAGCATTACAAGGCCTGCAAAGATGAAGCCAAATCCCAAAAACGCAAAGAGCGATGCTAGAATAATTGGAATTGACTTCAAGATTACCGAGACTGTGAGGGGAATATCAAATATCAGGGCACCAATTGCAAAGACAACTCCCATAAGGGCAGAGTCCATTAAAAGCCAGCTGATGGCCAATCCGGAAAGCAACTCTAAAATCTTAGCTGGAGAAAGAATGTTCATTTCAAAAGTCCCCCTCTGGAGCTCTCTCCTTACGCCCCAGACGTAAGCCTCCATGGGGGAAACTGAGACCCACCATAAAACGTAGCCAATCAAAGCGTAAGTGGGATAATCACCCATTCCCGTAGAAGTGGCGAGCAGTTGTGAGTACCTACCTCCAAGAACTGCCTGCCCAAAGAAGACAAACTGGAGAAGGAAAACTAAGCCAACCAGAATGGAGCTTACAACCCTTAAAGGATACCGGAAAAACATCCTAAACTCCTTCTCTATTACAGCCGGCAATATCAATCCCTCAACCCCCTGCCGGTGAGCTTTATAAAAACGTCTTCAAGAGTCGGCTCCTTCTGCTCCACGCTTATTATCTTCGCTCCCTTCTTTACAAGCCATTCGACTAGCTTGGGAAGCTCTTCCTCATCTACTTGACCCCTCAAGGTTATAATTCCTCTTTCGGAATCTTCATCAACAACCGCCATTCTCCAAGGCAAATTATCAAAAGTGCCCTTCCCCTTGAGGCGTATTTCAACAGCATCTTCATCTCTAACGAGCTTTTTAAGGCCATCTGGGGTATCGAGGGCTATAATCCTGCCATGGTCTATTATGGCTATCCTATCACAAAGCTGCTCTGCCTCAACCATATAGTGGGTAGTTAGGAGAACAGTCTTGCCTCTCTCGTCAACAAGTTTTCTTATGAATTCCCTAACGAATATAGAGCTCTGGACGTCCAAGCCCAAAGTAGGCTCGTCCAAAAACAGAACTTCCGGGTCGTTTATCAAGGCTTTCGCTATGGCCAGCCTCTGCTTCATTCCTCTTGAGTAGTTCATGACAAGGTCATCTTTTCTTTCCCATAGCCCAACTAACTTAAGGAGCTCTTCAATTCTCTCTTTTTCTTCCCTCTTAGGAACGTAGTAAATCCTTGCAAAATATTTTAAGTTCTCATATGCACTCAAACGCCAGTATAAAGTTCTCTCTCCTTCTGCTACGAGGTTTATCCTCTTTCTGATCTCCCTTGCATCTTTTCGTATGTTGTATCCCAAGATTCTTGCCTCTCCTTCCGTAGGTTCAAGCAAAGTGGTGAGCATTTTTATTGTAGTGGTCTTTCCTGCTCCATTGGGTCCAAGAAGGCCGAAAAGCTCGCCCTTTTTAACCTTAAAGGTGATACCCTTAACTGCCTCAACCCATTCTACCTTTCTCAGGGGAAGAGGAATCTTTTTAGGATACCTTTTCTTCAAATTAAAGACCTCAACTGCATACATAACTGTTCCCCTAAAGTACTCATGCCGAGAAGAGTACATAAAGGTAATGGTCTTTAACTCATCGGGTGAGAAGTCCCTTTCCGGAAGGGGGATGAAAGCCCGAAACCCTTAAATACCCTTATAAGTAGTAATTATGGAGTAAGTACGGGTACATTCAGTTTACGGACTGTATCACCTAATTTTGGTCGTCATATGCAGAAAGCTAGGGTGAGTGGAGTGATAACCTCTTACCGCTTCCGTATTTATCCATCAAAAACACAACAAGAAACGATGCTCCAACATATGGAGCTCTGTCGCTGGCTCTACAACCAGTTATTGAAAGTCAAGCGAGAGAACCCAGCCCTCAAGGAATACGACACGCAAAGACTCATTGTCGAACTAAAGAAAGAAAATCCCGAACTCAACAAAGTGTATTCAAAAGTCCTTCAGATGGTGAACCATCAGCTCTGGTCAAACCTGAAAGCCTTGAACGAGCTCAAGAGAAGGGGCCATAAAGTCGGTAAACTACGCTACAAGACTTCCCCAAACAGCTGGAAAACATTGAACTACAACCAGAGCGGCTTCAAGCTCGATGAGGAACGGAAAAGACTGCACCTCTCAAAAATCGGAGAAATTCCTATCAAGCTCCACTGCGGAATTAGGGGGAAAATCAAAGGAGTCATCATCAAAAGGACAAAAAGCGGGAAATGGTATGCAATCTTTCAGGTTGAGGAGGAACCAAAACCGCTTCCAAAGACTGGAAAAGTCGGGGATAGACCTTGGGGTTAAGCATTTCGCCGTGGACAGTGACGGGAACGCCTTTGAAAATCCACTCTTCTTGGAGAACTCCATTGAGAAGATTAAGAGACTCCAGAAGCA
>JAGGWM010000173.1 GCA_021157445.1 Thermococcus sp.
GGACCTCGCTATGGCCGAGCTGTTGCCCCTGCATCGCCCCCACCTTCATTAATTGGGTGGGTCCTCGCGCGGGGGCATTATAAATTAGTACAACCCTTTATAAATCCTTATCTCTCAATGAACGCATCAACTGAAGAAGTTCCCTCAAGTCTCTTACATAATAATCCGCGCCCTCTACTTTTCCAAACCTCATAGCTTGCACTGTCTTAACTCCGGCTCTGTGTGCGGCTATTATATCCGAGAGGGAATCTCCCACCACAAGGGCCTCTTTTGGAGATACTCCAAGGGCATTGAGGGCTTTGTTTATGAGATATGGGTCAGGCTTAACCCCATCAAGGTAGCTGTAATCTTTCCCAAAGATGACGTCGAAATATTTTTTTAGATCAAACAGCTCCAGCACGAACTCAGTACACTCCTGAGAAGCGTTGCTAACGGCAGCCATTTTTAGCCCCATGCTTTTTAAGTCCCTTAAAACATCAACATCAGGAAAAGCCTTTATTAGTCCCTGCTTTGCCGCCCATTTTCTGTATTCGAGGTTTGCCTTATCTATAGCTTTCCAAAATTCCACGTGATTAACTCCCAGTGTTTCAACCCAGCTTCGCGGTAGTTCACCTTTGACCATCTTTTTGTAAGTTTCAAAGTCCACACTAACGTTGAGTTTTTCTATTTCCTTCTTCCCCCACTTTTCAAACCATTCTCTATCATTGTAGTTCTCATAATAAACGAGGGTTTCATCAACGTCAAATATTAATGCCCTTGGCATTCTTATCCCCCAGATACGTCTCAGATAAGCCATACCTCATCATCTTTCAGCTGGTTGATCCATCATCATTGACTGGGAAATATTAGGGGAGAACGAATAAAAAGTTTTGGAAAAGAGAGATGACGATTATCTTAACACTTTAGGATTTTTCTAAGGGTATCTACACTTATTCTGCAGCCGCTAATTACCAGAGCAACGTTTTTGTCCCTAAAACGTTTCAGCTCTTTTAAATAGGCCGCTACCGGAAGGGCCGCTGCTCCCTCTATAAGCATGTGGTGCTTTTCCAGCATTAAAACAATCGCCCCTGCTATTTCTTTCTCGGAGACAAGAACAAAATCATCTACGTATCTCTTGCAGAGTTCAAAGGTTATAGAATTTTCTTCAATCCCTCCAGCCGTACCATCCGCCAACGTGGGCTTTGACTCCATTTCAATGATTCTCCCTGCTTTTATTGAGTGGTACATAACGGCAGAATTTTCTGGTTGAACCCCGATTATTTCTACGTTTTCGGCCTTTTCCTTTAGATACCCGGCAATACCGGAGATAAGCCCTCCTCCACCAACTGGAACTAAAACGGCATCAATTTCCTCAAGCTGTCTTTCGAGCTCAATAGCTATAGTGCCTTGACCGCCTATGATCTTTAGGTCGTTATAAGGGGGCACATAGGTCATCCCATTTTCGTCGGCAAACTTTCGGGCGAATTCCTCTGTTTTGGCAACATCATCTCCGTAAAATCTAAGCTCCACTTTGTACTGACCTATATCTTGAACTTTTGCTTGAGAAGCGTTCTTCGGCAAAAAAACAATTCCTTTAAGACCGAGGAGTGTGGTGGCATAAGCAAACGCAACACCGTGGTTTCCGCTTGATGCAGTCACAAGTCCTTTTTTCCTCTCTTCCTCGCTTAGTGAAAGCAGCTTGTTAAACACACCCCTGATTTTAAATGAGCCTGTTACCTGAAAATTCTCAAGCTTCAAACAAACGTTAGCATTTCCTTTTTTACTCAAAAAGGGGGAATATTCTAAGGGAGTCTCCCTTATGTACTCCCTAATTCTTTTCTCTGCTTTTAGAACTTCACTGGCAACGTCAAGCACTTTAACCTGCCTCCAAAGCCCTTAGAAATTCTTTGAAGCGCCTAAGTCCCTCTATCATAACTTTCGTGGGGTTTCCATAGCCGATTCTAAGATGCTTCTCTATTCCAAAGCATGATCCCGGCACAAGAAATGTGCTTTTCTCTTTTATGAGTCTTATGGCAAGCTCTTCAGATGGGATCTCAAGGTTGTATCTCAAAAAGGCAACAGTGCCAGCTTTGGGAGGAACCCAGTCTATTAGAGGCTCTCCCCTGATCCATTCTTCAAGGAGCTTGAAGTTTGTGCGAAGTATCTGTAAATTACGATCGTATATTTTCTCCGCATGTTTGACTGCAAGAGCGGCTATCTTTTCCACAAGGATGCTGATGCTTATCGTGGTGTAATCCCGGTGGAGAATTAATTCCCTAGCAACGTCTTCGCTTGAAGTCGCAATCCATCCAAGACGTAGGCCCGTTAGAGATAATGGCTTTGAGAAAGAGCTCGTTGCTATTGCCTTGTCATAGATATCAACTATCGATGATACGTGGTCTTTGGGGTCTATGTAAAGCCCTCTGTAGGATTCATCGTTTAGGACGTAAGCCCCTGCATCCTCCGCTATCTCGGCAATTCCTTTCAGCATTTTTTCATCCAAAAGAGCTCCCGTTGGATTGTTGGGGCTGTTTATTACGATGAGCTTTGTATTTTTGTCCACAAGTTCGTTAAGCTCATCTAGGTCAGGCATCCAGTTGTTTTCTTCGTGAAGATGCCAAAACTTTACGTTAGCTCCAAATGATTCAGGAACGCCATATAGCTGTTGGTAAGTGGGAAAGATTGAGATAACAGTGTTACCGGGTTCAATCAGGCTGTAAAAAACCTGGAAGTTGGCATCTATTGCACCGTGTGTTATAAAGATGTTCTCGGGAGTTATGTTTTGATAAAACTTGCTTAAGCCCTCTTTTAGTTCTGGAAGTCCCTCAACGTATCCGTAGGTCAGTTTTAAGTCTTTGATTTTTTCAAGGAAATCTGGTTCACCTACAAATTCCAAGAATTCTCCTAAACTAAAGGGCTGTACACACGTTTCCGCAATGTTTACCTCTACTTGATGTTCCCATTCCCCCATAAATCTTTCAACGAGAAATGGTTTGACTTTCAAGACAAATACACCCTTCTGTAATTACGTATGTAGTATATATAAACATTGCTTAGAAACTCTCACGTAACGAAAAAGAAAAAACAAGAGAGCATCAGAACAGATCTTCAAGCTTCACGTCGATTTTGTCGGGAATAAATGGTAGAACGTGTCTGGTTGTCTTTGGAGAATACACTTCTCCTCTCTTTACAAGCTCCATAACTTCTTCCTTGCTTGGAGCTTTTCTGATGAAGACATAATCGATTTCGCCCTTGTCCATATCTTCTCTCGCATCTTCCTTGAGTCCATAGTATATCAGCTCTATCTCGCCTTCGACGCTCATTTCATCAAGTACTTTGCTGACCTTCTTTTGTTCTTCAAGTGCCCCTGGGATGACAAAGCTTTTCTCTTTGCCAATGAGGGCAAAGGCTACCTCCCCTCTTTCGGCTTTCTCTTCAGCCTCTTCGTCCTCTACTACTTCCAAACCCTCTGTCTTTAGTCTTTCCAGAACCTTGTTTAGTTCTCCTTTAAAAGCTGGATACCATGTGTAAACTTTAACATCATCGCTGAAATAGTCGAGAATTACCGAGGGTGCCTTCTTTGCCCCAAGCTTCTCCAAGCCCGCCCATCTGTGGTGACCGTCAACGATGAGGTACATATCCTCACCGGGAACTTTTGCCAAAAGCATCGGCTTCCAGAAAACACCGGAGCCTGTTACACTTTCAATAAATGCTTCAAGCTCTTTTTGGACGAGCTGCTCGTGAGGCTTCATCTTTTCAAGCTCAATAAAAACATATTCAACTTTCTTTATCGGTATGTTGTATTTTGGGACTTTCTCAACACCCATTTTATCATACCTCCTGATGGTTACACTATTGTAAAACATTTCATGGAATAAAAGCTTTTTCTTTTAACTGCCCATCTGGGAAATGGACAACTCATATTGCTTTGCGAAAACTTTAAATACTCCCTTAGTCAAACCCCCCTTGTAACATTTGTTTCTATTCTCAGGCAAAACGAATATCCTGAAGGGGTGTTGGCTTTGGACAAAATTAAAGGGACAACAACAGTAGGCATTGTTTGTAAGGATGGGGTAGTATTAGCTGCAGACATGAGGGCTTCACTTGGCAACATGGTTATATCCAAGGGAGTCAGCAAAATATTCCAAATAGATGACCATCTAGCTCTAGCAGGAGCCGGGAGTGTAGGCGATATACTGGGTCTTGTAAGACTTTTAAGGGCAGAGGCAAAGCTTTACAAGGCAAGAGTGGGGAAGGAAATGAGCACAAAGGCTCTGGCAACATTAACTTCCAACATCTTAAGTGGGAGAAGATACTTCCCATATTTTGGCTGGTTTTTAGTGGGAGGTTACGATGAAAAGCCAAGTCTTTATTCGATTGATATGAGTGGGGGAATAACTGAAGATAGATATGTTTCTGCAGGTTCTGGTATGGAGTTTGCTTACTCTGTTTTGGATAATGAATACGACGAAAAGATGAATGTTAAAAAAGGCGTTAAATTGGCCATAAAGGCTATAAACACCGCAATAAAAAGGGATGTTTTTACTGGAGATGGTATAATGGTTGTTGTTATTACAAAAGAGGGCTATAGCGAGCTTTCTAAAGAAGAAGTCGAGAAAATCATTAAAAAGCTTTGATTCTAGGGGTGGTCGGTGTGATAAAAAGAGAAACAAACGTTGATGAAGTTCTAAAAGAAATTAGAGAGATTATTAACCAGATGGTGCCTAGAGAGACCAAGATAACTGAAATTGAATTTGAAGGGCCGGAGCTTGTTATTTATGTGAAAAATCCCGAAGTTGTAATGCAGGATGGGGATCTCATAAAAAACCTTGCAAAGGTTCTCAAAAAGAGAATTAGTGTGAGACCTGATCCAGACGTTCTTCTCCCTCCCGAAAAAGCTGAGGAGTTGATTAAGCAAATAGTCCCGCCAGAAGCGGAAATAACGAATATAAGCTTTGATCCTTCCGTTGGTGAGGTAATAATCGAAGCTAAAAAGCCAGGACTTGTAATTGGAAAAAACGGAGAAACACTTAGAGAGATAACCCAGAAAGTTTACTGGGCACCGAAAGTTGTTAGAACTCCTCCCCTGCAGTCCCAGACCATATATTCCATTAGGGGTATTCTGCAGTCTGAGAGCAAGGACAGAAGGAAATTCTTAAGGCAGATTGGAAGAAACATCTATAGGAAGCCGGAGCTTAAGAGTGATTGGATAAGAATAACAGGACTTGGAGGATTTAGGGAAGTCGGAAGGAGCGCTCTTCTACTCCAAACAAATGAGAGTTTCGTACTGGTTGATTTTGGTGTAAACGTTGCGGCATTAAACGACCCTAAGAAGGGGTTCCCGCACTTTGATGCTCCGGAGTTTACCTATGTCCTTAAAGAAGGACTTTTGGATGCAATAATAATTACCCACGCACACCTTGACCACTCTGGTTTGCTGCCTTATCTCTTCAGATACAACCTATTTGACGGACCTATTTACGCAACTCCGCCTACTAGGGATTTAATGGTTCTCCTTCAGAAGGACTTCATTGAAATACAGCAGAGCAACGGTATTGATCCGCTTTATAGAATGAGGGATATAAAAGAAGTTGTCAAGCACACAATAACCCTTGACTACGGGGAGGTTAGGGATATCTCGCCAGATTTGAGACTTACTCTTCATAACGCAGGCCACATTCTCGGGTCCTCAATAGTTCATCTTCACGTTGGAAACGGCCTCCACAACATAGCAGTTACCGGAGACTTCAAGTTCATTCCAACAAGACTCTTTGAACCAGCAAATGCAAAGTTCCCAAGACTTGAGACTCTGATAATGGAGTCAACCTATGGAGGGAGTAGAGATTATCAAATGCCAAGAGAAGAAGCTGAAAAGCGGCTTATTGAGGTTATCCTCCATACAATCAAGCGTAAGGGGAAAGTTCTTATCCCTGCAATGGCCGTTGGAAGAGCTCAAGAAATAATGATAGCCCTTGAAGATTATGCAAGGGTAGGGGGCCTGGATGTTCCAATATACCTAGACGGTATGATATGGGAGGCAACGGCAATTCATACAGCCTATCCTGAGTACTTGAGCAGAAACCTGAGAAACCAAATATTCCATGAAGGCTACAATCCGTTCTTAAATGAGATATTCAAACCGGTCGCAAATGCAAATGAGAGGAAAGATATAATAGAAAGTGAAGAGCCTGCAATAATTATAGCCTCCTCTGGCATGTTAGTAGGCGGACCAAGTGTGGAGTACTTCAAGCACCTTGCCCCAGACCCGAGGAATTCGCTAATATTCGTAAGCTACCAGGCAGAGGGGACTTTGGGCAGGCAGGTTCAAAGAGGCTTAAGGGAGATACCCACGATAGGTGAAGGCGGAAAGACAGAGGTTATTCAAGTAAACATGGAAATCCACACGATAGATGGATTTTCAGGCCACGCTGATAGAAGGGAGCTAATGAGCTATGTTGCAAGGGTAAAGCCGAGACCGGAAAGAGTAATAACAGTTCACGGAGAGCCCCAGAAATGCCTTGACCTTGCTTCGAGCATCCACAAGAAGTTTGGTCTTTCCACAAGGGCTCCCAATAACCTCGACGCCATCAGGCTAAAGTGACCTTTAATTCTTTTTTGGTGGGTGATGATGATAAAGTGTCTCAAATGCGGAAAGGAGTACAGGCAGATCGTTCCACCCCGATGCTCATGCGGGGCTTTCCTTGAAGTGTCATATGATTATTCCAGGGTAGATATTGGAAAATGGAAAAATAGGGAAAGAGGCGTATGGAGGTACAAGGAACTCCTCCCTGATGTGGCCAAAATAATTTCATTAAAGGAAGGTGGAACGCCTTTAGTTAAAGCAAAAATCGGTGAAGAGCTTGGAATAAATGTTTTTATTAAAGATGAAACGAGGAACCCAACAGGTTCATTTAGGGATCGGCTTGCTACAGTGGGAGTTTCTTACGGTTTACCCTATGCAGATAATGGTTTTATAGTTGCCAGTGATGGTAACGCAGCAGCGTCTTTGGCCGCTTACGCTGCTAGAGCCAATAAAGAAGCCTTTGTTGTTGTTCCTAAAAAAGTTGATAAAGGAAAGCTTATTCAGATGATAGCTTTTGGGGCTAAGATAATTCGCTATGGCGAGAGCGTGGATGAGTGCATAGAATATGCAAGAGAGCTTTCCCGGTTAAACGGTCTCTACGACATAACCCCCGAAAACAACATAATCGGACTTGAAGGGCAGAAAACCCTTGCGTTTGAGCTCTGGGAAGAAATAAACCCAACCCATGTTATTGTCCCAACTGGGAGTGGAAGCAATATCTACAGCATTTACAAGGGATTTAGAGAGCTTTTGGAAATCGGGGTTGTTGAGGAAATCCCCAAGCTAATTGCTGTGCAGACTGAAAATTGCTCTCCAATAGTGGCCGAGATATTGGGAATAGAAGGCAAGAGAGAGTTCACTAAAGCATTGGGGCTGTACGTTAAAGACCCGGTAAATAAAGAACTTGCAATAAGGGCCGTTAGGGAAAGCGGTGGGACTGCTGTTGCTGTGAGTGAGGATGAGCTCGATTTTGGAGAGAGAGCTCTTGCCAAGGAAGGCGTCTTTGCTGAGTATTCTTCGGCTGTTGTTATTCCAGCTTTGGTAAAGCTCCACGAAAATGGGTATTTTGAGAAGGGAGACAGGGTGGCTCTGGTGGTCACGGGCTCGGGATTAAAAAGCTACTATGTGGAGGAAAGGGAGCGCTTTTCAATTGGTGGAACAAAGCTCGAAATACTAAAGCTCTTACGAGAAAAGCCCATGTATGGTTACGAGATCTGGGAAAATCTTGAAAAGCCAATGAAATATCAAGCGGTTTATCAGCATATAAAGGAACTTGAGGCTCTCGGGTTGATAGAGGAAGCATACAAAAGAGGAAGAAGGGTTTATTATAAGCTCACTGAAAAAGGGGAACGATTGCTCGAGAACTTCGAGGACTGATGGAAAGTATTTTAAATGAATCCTTAAACTAAGTTTAGGTGATAGAGGGTGAATGTTGAAAACAAGATGTCGCTCATATTTTACGCAATTGGAGCAATAGCGGGGATAGTGAGTGGAGTACTATCAACTCAAGCTCAAATGGGCTACGTTGCAGGCTTACTGATTTATCTGCTCTCCCCAAAAGTAGTTATCGCTCTCGTTAAAGACCTTCCAGATGAGCTGAGGGATGAGAAAGTTCTACTCAAAAAAGGGTTCTGGGGATTTTTCTTGTTCTGGCTGTACTTCACGATCTTTAGCTATAATCTCATCTTGCAGCCCGAGCCAAAGTTTTATTCAAACCAATCTCTCCTTTATAACATAACGAAGGGATGATAGATGGAGGAATTAAAAAGAATGGTCGCCAAGGAGGCTTTAAAGTACATTGACGATGACATGATAATTGGGTTAGGCACTGGTTCAACAACCGCTCACTTCATTCAAATGCTGGGAAAAAAGCTGATGACAGGGGAACTTGAGGATGTTTATGGTATTCCTACCTCACACCAATCACGCCTTTTAGCCCTTGAGAGTGGAATTCCGGTTGTGAGCCTTGATGAAGTTGATGCAATTGACCTCGCAATCGATGGTGCGGATGAAGTTGATCCCCATCTAAATCTCATTAAGGGCAGAGGTGCCGCATTAACAATGGAGAAGATCATCGAGTATAGGGCTGGAGCATTTATAGTGCTTGTAGACGAAAGCAAACTTGTGGAGTACCTTGGCCAGAAAATGCCTGTTCCTATAGAGGTAATCCCTGCCGCTTGGAGAGCAATAAAAGACGAGCTTGAAGTTTTCAACGCAACGGCTGAGCTTAGAATGGGTGTTAAAAAAGATGGACCTGTGATAACTGATAACGGAAACTTTATCCTCGATGCAAAATTTGAAAGAATCGAAGACCCGCTTGACATGGAAATTGAGCTAAATAACATCCCGGGAGTTGTCGAAAACGGCATCTTTGCAGATATAGCGGATATTGTTCTAGTAGGAACAAAAGAGGGCGTTAAAAAGTTAGAGCGTTAGATGAATCATAAAGAAAAAATATAGAAAGCTCAGTCTTCTCTTGCCAGTTTCAGCATTCTTTCGTGCTCTTCTGTTGTTAGTCTTCTCTTCAGGAAAAGCCTTGTACTAAAGTACCTTGCCGCATAGTCGGGGAGAATTGTAACGACTCTATCCCCCTCTTTAAAATCATGCTTTTCTGCCAGTTTTATCGCTGCTGCCACATTAGCTCCGGAGGAAATACCCACTGGGAGGGCTTCTTTTCTTGCAATTTTTCTCGCCATTTCAATGGCCTCATCACTACTTATGGTAACCCAATCATCAATATACTGTTTGTACTTTGCTATAAGCTTGGGAACAAATCCATCTCCAATTCCCTCTACCTCATGTCTTCCCCAAGCTCCAACTTTGCCTGTCTTAAACCAGCCTTCTGCAGTTGGGCACTCTGCTGGCTCCATTCCTGCAGTTATTATTTTTGGGTTAGCTTCTTTCAATCTCTTTGCAACACCTACTAACGTTCCACCCGAGCCTACTCCAGCCACGAAACCTTTAATATTCTCTACTCCCAGTTGTTCTATTATTTCTCTTCCCGTGGTTTCATAATGAGCCTTGAAGTTTGCCTCGTCACTCCACTGGTCTAATGCCACATATTTCTCGGGATTCTCTTTCTCAAGTTTCTTTGCATATTCTAATGCTCCCATAGCGTCGCTTTCTCCTCCGGGAGTGTAAACTAATTTGGCGCCGAAAAGCATGTCTAGGAGCTTTCTTTCGTAGCTCATTTCCTCCGGCATAACTATTAGGACATCATAACCAAAGTAAGCGCCCCATGCTGCAAATGCTATCCCCGTGTTCCCAGTCGTAGCTACAACTATCGTCATTCCCGGTTTTAATTTTCCTTGTTTTTCGGCCTCTTTTATCATGTAATAAGCCATTCTGTCTTTTACGCTTCCCGTGGGATTCATGAACTCACATTTCACCCAAATTTCAAAGGGATGGTCTTTATTTTTTTTAGAAAGCCTTACTCCTATAGTAAGGCTTTTTAAGATGGAA
>JAGGWM010000163.1 GCA_021157445.1 Thermococcus sp.
AAATACAAAGAACTAAAGCCGGATTTAGTCACTATGGATATCGTCATGCCGGAGATGGATGGGATTAGTGCAGTGAAAGAGATCATGAAAATAGACCCTAACGCAAAGATTATTATGATCACTGCTGTGGGTCAAGAAGCAAAGGTTATAGAAGCCCTAAAAAGCGGGGCAAAGGGGTACATTGTAAAGCCATTCCAAGCTCCAAAGGTTATAGAGGAGATAAACAGAGTACTATCCTCCTAATGGGGGTTTGTAAGTGAGCAGAAAAATCAGGGTGCTGGTAGTAGATGACTCACCCTTTATCAGAAGAGTGCTAAAAGATATAATAAACTCGGATCCCGAGCTTGAAGTATGTGGTGAAGCCCAGAATGGTGTCGAAGCCATAGAAGCCGTTAAAACACTAAAACCCGACGTTATAACATTGGACATCGAGATGCCGCAGCTGAATGGGTTAGATGCTCTAAAATTCATAATGAGCAAATACCCTACCCCCGTGATAATGATAAGCTCTTTGACGCAAGAAGGCGCAGAAGCTACTATTAGAGCTCTAGAATATGGAGCAGTTGACTTTATTCCCAAACCTTCTTCTTATCTTTCCACAGGGATAAAAGAGCTCAGGTTTGAGATAATAGCTAAAATAAAGGAAGCTGCCAAGATACCCCCGAGATTCCTAAAATTCAGAAGAATTAGATTACTGGAATCCCAAAAGAAAATAAGAGAAAAGAAAGAGGTAGCAAAAAGCATCATTGCAATAGCCGCTTCTACCGGGGGCCCCCAATCCCTTTTGCAGGTCATACCAAAACTTCCAGCCGAGATAAAATCCGGCATATTGATAGTCCAACATATGCCCCCAGGTTTTACTAAATCATTTGCCCAGAGGTTGGATAGGGTTTCAAAAATTGACGTAAAGGAAGCAGAAGATGGGGAGGTGGTGGAGGAAGGAAAAGCTTACGTAGCACCGGGAGATTTTCACATGGAAATCACCATAAGAACAGGAAAACCCCGAATTACCTTAAATAAAAAACCCAAGATTCATGGAGTCAGACCGGCTGCAGACCCCATGATGATAAGTGCTGCAAGAGCCTTTGGCAGAAAAACCATTGGAGTTGTTATGACCGGAATGGGAAGGGATGGTGCTCAAGGACTAGCAGAGATAAAGAAGAGAGGAGGGATAACAATAGCCCAGGACAAAGAAACTTCCATCATCTTTGGGATGCCAAAAGCCGCTATAGAATTGGGAGTTGTGGACTACATTGTTCCATTGCATAAAATAGCTGAGACAATTGTAAGAGCTGAAAAGAAGATACTTGTGAGGTGATTCTTATGGAAGACCTCTCCCAATACCTTGATGAATTTTTGGCCGACGCAAGAGACAGAATCGACAGCATAAGCAATGCAGTTATATCCTTGGAGGAGATAGTAAAAAAGGGAGGAGAGGAAAGAGAAAAAAGAGATCTTATAGATCAGATATTCAGAGATGCACACACATTGAAGGGAACAGCAGCTACGATGGGATTTATGAGGCTTAGCGAAACTGCCCACAAAATGGAAAACCTCCTAGATGCAGTGAGAAATGGCGAGATTGACATAACTCCCGAAGTCGTTGATCTCGTGATAGATTTCCTTGATGCCATTGAAAAGATGATCTATGACATCGAAGCCGGTTCTGGGGATGAGAACGTCGACGTTGACCCCCTATTTGAGAAAGCTGACAAATTGTTAAAAGGTAATTCATCGAGTAAAGAAGGGAGAGAAGAAAAACCACACCAAGATAATAGCGAAAAAGAAACAACAGCCATTCATGAAGAGGTATCGCATATAGAGGGAAACAAATACCATATCAAAGTGCTCTTTCACGATGACGCTCAATTAAAAAATGTGAGGGCTTTTTTAGTTCTTACCGATTTGGAAGAAATTGGCGAGATTATCGACACCACTCCAGAGAGAGAAATAATTGAAGAGGGAAATTTCACAGGATCCTCTCTTGAATTCACAGTTATAACGCCCATTTCTCCGGAAGAGATAGAAAAGAAAATAACAAGACACCCCGAAGTTAAAGAAGTAGTTGTAGAGAACGTGAAAGAGAATGCTCAAGAAGAGAATCTTGAAGAAAAGGTAAACGAATACACAATAAAAATTACAATGGAGAAGGAAGCTCCGCTAAAGGGAGTGAGGAGTTTTCTTATAGTGCAGGACCTAAAGAAGATAGGCAATCTAAAAAAGGTCTTCCCAGAACCCGACAAACTAGAAAAAGAGGAGCTTATTGAAGGAAAAGATTTTGTAGTCTTACTGCACACAAATGAGAATAAAGACAATATAAAACAGTTGATACTAAAGCATCCAGATGTTGAAAAAGTGGAAATTCTTGAAGGAAATAAACTTAGTGAATTCCACCCCGCAGATAAAAACAAAGCAGATAAAAGCGAAATAAAAAAGCCAACGCCACAAAGTAGCCCAGAAAGAAAAGTAAAAATTTCTAAAATGATAAAAGTTGACGTTGTTCACTTAGACAAACTGATGAACCTTGTGGGAGAACTTGTTATTAACAGGGGCAGACTTGAACAAATTGCCGAGAGGCTGGGGGATAGAGAACTTCTAGAAACCCTATCAACAACTTCCCATCTCATGACAGAACTTCAAGATGAAATAATGAAAATGCGCCTTACGCCCGTTGCGGAGGTCTTCAACAAATTCCCAAGAATGGTAAGAAAGCTTGCAAAGGAGCTCGGTAAAGAAGTGGAGTTTACTATGGAAGGCAGCGACATAGAAGTTGATAGAACCATCTTGGACAAATTGGGAGATGTTCTGGTACATCTTCTCAGGAACGCTGTAGATCACGGGATTGAACCTCCGGAAGAAAGGATAGCAAAAGGAAAGCCAAGAGCTGGCAAAGTGGAGCTTATAGCAAGAAGAGAAAAAAGCCATATTTTAATCATAGTTAGAGATGATGGTAGAGGAATAGACCCTGAAAAAGTCAAAAAGAAAGCTATTGAGAAAGGTCTTATTTCGCCTGAACAAGCTGCAGAAATGCGCCCTGAAGAAGCAATAAACCTTATCTTCCTGCCGGGATTCAGCACTGCTGAAAAAGTCACCGATGTTTCTGGAAGAGGAGTTGGAATGGACGTTGTTCAAGACGTGATAAAAACCCTCAATGGAAGTATAAGTGTAAAAAGTGAGGTTGGAAAAGGAACAACCTTTATTCTAAAGCTACCAATAAGCATGGCCATAATACAGGCTCTGCTTGTAAGAATAAGTAATGAAACCTATGCAATACCTATAAACAACATCTTAGAAACCATCGACATAAAGCAAAGCAAACTAAAGAGTATAGGAGGAAAGAAAGTAATAGTTCTCAGGGACGAAATCATTCCGGTATTCATGCTCCATGAACTCTTTGGAGTTGATTACCTTGAGAAGGACAAGTTCCCGGCAATAGTTGTAGATCTGGGAGCTCAAAAAGTAGCCATAGGCGTTGATGAGCTTCTCAACAAGAAGGATATTGTCATAAAATCCCTTGGAAAAATGCTATCAAACGTCAAGGGGTTTGCTGGGGCCACAATTCTCGGAGATGGCAGAGTAGTGTTGATAATAGATATAAACAGCCTCTTTGGAGGGATTTCGGGTGGATTATGAGGAATATCTCAAGAATCTGGGAGAATTAGAAAAAAGTGCTCTTTTGGAAACTTTCAATATAGGCGCCTCCCACGCAGCAGATGCCCTCAGCCGGATGATCAACAAACCCGTTAGCATAAACGTCCCAAATATGAAAATAAGTGCAATAAAGCATCTTCCAGCAGAAGTTGGAGAAGATATTAAGGTTATCGTGTATGTGGGGCTTGGAGGGGATTTCAACAGCCATGCATTTTTTGTGACGGACCTTCAGGATGCTATGAAAGTGTATGACATAATGTTGGGTCAAGAAATAGGAAGTACAAAAGACATGGATGAGATGGCAAAATCCGCAATAACGGAAATCGGAAACATCCTTATTTCGGCATTCGCCAATGCCCTCTCACAGTTTTTAGGAATAGTAATTGAACAGACCCCTCCGCAGCTTGCTATAGAGTTCCTTCCTGCAGTGCTCGACCTTGCAATAGCAGATGTTGCACAATATTGTGATTACGTGATTTTAATCGGAACCAGCATCTCAGTAGATGAAATAGAATTTCACGAGAATTTCTTCATAGTACCCCATGTTGAAGATATGAAAAAAATCATCAACAAACTAATGGAGGGATTGTAATGAAGCTTTCAGAATGGGGAAAGGACATTTTTAGGGAAGCCTCGAACATTGCAATTTCCCATGGGCTAACGTCTCTCTCTCAAATGCTCGGCGGGCCCATAGAAATAGAAGTGCCAGAGGTGTATATGATAAAAAGGGCAGAATTTCTTAAAACTCTTGCAGAAAACGGAATATCCAAAAGCTTTGTCGTCATGTTTAACATTACGGAAGGATTAAAGGGCCTCGCAATTCTTCAGTTCCCTCAGGCAAGTGCAACAGCTTTAGCAGCAGCACTCATGGGGCTTGACCCATCTCAGATAAAAGAACTCGATGAGATGGGCAAATCAGCAATCATGGAAGTTGGTAATATATTGATTTCAGTGTACACCGACATTCTTTCAACATTAATAGGAGAATCAGTCTCGTTAACTCCCCCTATTCCTGCGTCAACTCTCTACGACGTAGAAAAAGAACTGGCTTCTGGAGAGCTAAAGGACATAGAAGATATTGTCATGTTCAAAAACAAGTTCAAAAAAACTGAATTAGGCATAGAGAGCTACTTTTACCTGGTACCAACCCAAGATTCACTTGAGAAGATAATATCACGCTTAGAAAAAGAAGTCAAAGAGGGATGATCTTGGAGGAAATAAAAGTGGGAATTGGAGACTACGCTGTGAGTAAAGCGAAGGGGGTGATAACTACATACGGGTTAGGGTCATGTGTAGGGATAACGCTCTACGATCCGGTTACCAAAGCTGGGGGAATGCTACATGCTTTGCTCCCAGAGGCAAAGTACTATGAAAACAAGGGAAATCCAGCAAAATACGTGGACACGGGGCTGGAGTTGCTCCTTAAAGATTTGGCAAAGCTAGGTGCAATCAAAAGAAGGCTAGAAGCAAAGATCTTTGGAGGAGGCCATATTTTTGAAAATGTCACAAATGAAAATCTCATGATAGGTAAAAGAAACGTTGAAACTGCAAAAAGAGAACTAAAACGACACAAAATCAAGATTGTTGTCGAGGACACCGGAGGAAACGGGGGAAGAACGATCTCCCTGAATCTTGAGACCGGAAAGGTGAAAGTAAGGAAGGTTTCAAACGGGAAAGTATTAGAAAAAATAGTCTAGGAGGGTGAAAAAGATGCAGTTTAAGAAGAAAATAATACTACCTAATATTGTTGGAATAATTGTTTTAATAGTAGTATTCAGCGGAATGATGTTTTATGCAGAAGATCAAATGGGCGATAATATTGTAAAGGAGCTTCTAGAACCAACAATTCAGCAGTCGGGTGAACTAAGCAAGGAAATCGCTTACGGGGTGGCCAAGAGTTTTGAAGGATTTTTTGACGGAATTGAAGGTTTAGGAAAAGTTGCTTCCGATGCGGTTATTCAAACCAATAAAGAGTATACGAAAAATGACCCAAGGTATAAAGCAGTTCTTTTAAATCGTTTTAAGTCAATAGCAGCAGCTGACACAAGAATAAGCAATGTATACTTTGGAGACGTAGAAGGGAATATGTTCATATATCCAGAGCAGGAGCTTCCAGAGGGGTATGACCCAAGAGTCAGGCCCTGGTATCAAGCTGCTGCAAATACCGGAAAAGGGGTATGGACCGACCCATATGAGGATGCCTCGACAGGAAAATGGGTAGTAACTTACGCTGTTCCAGTCTACGAAAACGGCAAATTAATTGGCGTCCTCGGGATTGATGTATATATAGATGCTCTTGTTCAAGAAGCTCTTAAAATAAAGGTTGGAGAAACTGGATATATTGCGGTTATGAATAAAGATGGATTGACTCTTATTCATCCAAAGGAAGAATATATAATGAAGCTGAATGTAATGAACGAACCAGATTTGAAGCCTCTGGCAGACGCCATAAGAAGTGGACAGGAAAGGGGATTTGTAAGTTACGAATGGAAAGACCTAAATGGAAACACTATTGAAAAAGTAGCAGGTTTCAGCAGAATCAAGAACACTGGCTGGGTTGTTTTCGCAATAACCAATGTAGATGAAGTGGCAGCTCCTCTGTATAAAGCCATGAACAATGTACAAGAGGCATTAAAAGATACCATATTTCTAACTGTTGTAATGGCTCTCTTAGCCGGGGTAGTAGCAGTAGTAGTGTCATACAAAACCATTTCCTCGGCTCTCAAGCCTCTTGAAGTACTTAGGACAGCGGCAAATGCATTAGCAGAGGGAAGACTAAGTGAAGTAAAGGCAAAACTCAGCGGAATACGGTACCTTGAGGAGGACGAAATTGGGGCATTATTAAAAGCATTCGAAGCGGTCTCTCAAGATGTAGTGGGAACTCTGCAGGAAATAACCAAAAAACTAGAACGCTTAGCACAGGGTGATTTGAGCAATGGACTAAGTTTAGAAGCAAGAGGAGAGCTCATGCAGGTTGTGAACTCTGTTAAGAAGATGAACGAGGACATGAAGGAGCTCATAGGCGGCATACTAGAAGTCACCGATGCACTTGAAAAGAAGGCCAATGTTTTGACTCAAATTGCCAGTGACGTTACCGAGGCTATCAATCAAGTAAACGAGGCAGTGCAGCAGGTAAGCCACGAAGCACAAAGACAACAAGAAAGCATCAATGAGATAACCGAAGGAGTGAGATTAGTTGCAGATGTGAACCAAGAAGCTGTCGAAACTATGGAAGAGTTTGAAAAGGCTGTAAATGAAGTCGTTACTATAGCAGAGGAAGGAAAAGCAAAAGGGGAAGCTTCTGCTGAGCAGATAGAGAGCATAGAACAGACAATGAGAACCATTGAAAGTGCTGTAAGCAAAGTAAACGAGATGAGCAAGCGTATTGAAGAAATCACAAACGTTATTACAAGTATCGCTGAACAAACTAATTTATTGGCTTTGAATGCTGCTATTGAAGCTGCAAGAGCCGGTGAAGCTGGAAGAGGATTCGCAGTTGTCGCTCAAGAGATTAGAAATCTTGCAGAAGAGAGCAAAAAGGCCGCTGATGATATAAAAGAGATAATTAACACGATGACAGAAGAAGTAAACGACGCCGTTGAAGCTACAAAGAGTGGAGTAGCAGTCGTAGAAGAATCCTCAGGAAAGCTAAAGGAAACTGCTCAATATTTAACAACCATAGCCGAACTCATACAGGATACCGGGTCAAGGTTAACACAAGTCAAAGAACAGATTCTCAGAACACGTGAAGAGCTCGATAAATCTCTGAAAGAGCTTGAAAACTTGGCTGCAAGTGCCGAAGAAACCACCGCCAGCGCCGAGGAAGTAAGCTCCGCCGTTGAGGAACAAACTGCCGCAATAGAAGAGCTTAAACGTGCGGCTGAGGATCTAATGAACATGGTCCGTACGCTCGGAGATAGGGTCTCCAGATTTAGGCTTTGATGCTTCCTTTAAATTTTTACTTGGGGGGATTCAAATGGACTTGCTAACGGCGGGCATTATATTGGTGGGAATGATAGCTGGCATTGTTATAGCAGCAGCATTAGTCTCTAAAATCATGAGTGCTCAATACGAACAACTTTACGAGATGCTGAAAGCATCTCCAACCCAAGAGCCCACATCCCACCAAAAGCCTATTTCAACACCCAACAACAAAGAAAAAAGACAACAGGAAGTTGATGAAAAAGAACTATTGAAAAAGCTCAGGGAAGTTATAGATGCCAAAGTGAGTAACGTAATGGAAGAAGCCAAACAGAAAAAAGAAAGACTCATTATGCTGCTTGACGTTGCAAGAGGATATACACTAGGATATGTGACAGCAGAAGAATACAACATGTTTCTAATCAAGGTTCTAAATGAGCTGGAAGAGTTCAAAAGATTATGGCTTGCAAAATTTCCATCTTCAAAAGACAAGGAACATTTAGAATTGCTAATAAAATATGTGGCTGCAACTAAACTCCCCATAACACTAAAAACAAAGAATAAAAATACGGTCGAACTTTCACCTGAGGAAGCTTTAATAAGAATAACTAACAGTATTAACAGTGCCATTGAAATCCTGGACAAACTCATGGAAAGCAGAAACGAAAATCCTGCAGTTACACCTCTTGAGGTAAAACTGACCAATGAGGTGGAAAAACTTCAAAAAAAGTTGAAAGGACTTGAAAACCAGCTTGAAGAATTAAGAACGCTCTGAGGGAAAAAATATGCCAATAGGGACAACAAGAGTAAAGGTTGCAATCCAATCCTCTTGGAAAGGAAAGAGTGGTGTAAATTGGAGAGACGCAATTGCCGTAATTGAACACGATAAACTGGTAATAAGATACGTCAAGATGGGGGAAGTTGTAGGAGAGGATACCTTTTCATTTTCCACACTTACTGACATTGGAGTAAGAATACCAGATGGGATAAAACTTGATCCAGAACAGGAACATTTTGGGCTTAAGTTCTATTTAGAAACCAGAGGAGAAGTCACCGTAATATTGACAATAGGGAAAAACCTCTTAATATACGATGAAAAAAAATTCAAGGATTTCATTCATAAGTTCTTTGAAGTTTTGATAAATGGCAGCCCAGTAAAGATAGAACTAGCTAGGATTCGGGGTGGGGCTCTTAATATGGAAGCAAAATGGATTGACGGAACTCTAAAGATCTTATCTTACAAATCACCAAAGACCGGAAAACGAGAGATCAATATTGTAATCACAACCCAAGAAACACCTCCCATCCCGATTTTCTCTGATATGGAGGATCTAGAAATTGAAAATGTAGATATTGACGGCAAAACCGTTAGCGCCTGGAAAATTAAACATTTCTATGAAGGAGAGAGTGTTGTCTCATATTTATATATTCCAGAAAAAAAGACTAAGCTTTATATTTTGAGATATCTGCTTAGATACGGAGGAGGGAATATTCTGGAACTACTTTTAAAAGCAGCAGAGGAATTTCCCGGCATAAAAATGGAGTTCCAAGAAGAGCTTGAAAGAGAACTAAAAGAACTTGAAGAACTGGATGAAATGGAAAAACAGCTTTTAATGGCACTCTATTCCGGAGTCAACCCATTAGAAGCCCATGAGTTTCTGGGAATAGATGAAAGAGAACTCGAGGAGATATACGACAGGTTAATAGATAAGGGGATCCTTAAAATAGTAAGGATTAGAAAAGTGGTTGATTTAACAAAAAATGGGAAAAAAATCGTGAACAAACTCGTAAAATATGGTATGGGAATGCTCTAACCTCCTTTTCTATCTAACAATGCCCCAATGAGAAGGAGCATCATCAGAAATCCTACACCGCAAATTGAATTTTTCCTAGGAATCAACTTTTCTGGATCAAACGCATAGACCTCCCCGCTACCTGTCCCAATTCCCACTATTTTCCCAATACTGATGCTCCTGACATATCCCGTATCAAAACTTTCCAGTATTTTTCCATTATCGGCCGATACCACATACAACCTGCCCTCACTGTACACAACCGTTTGGTTTTTTTCCTGTTTATAAGAGAATTTTCCGGTGCCCACGAGCAAATAATCACCATATTCCTTAACTACTTTGACGCGGCTGGGGAAAGAAACTTCCCACTCTATCCGTCCACTGGTCAAGTCTAGAGCAACCAACTTACCCTCTTGCCCCTTTACTCCTCCAATGTATGCCGTGTGGTTGGAGACTTCTATATCCTCAATATAAAAGAGATCCTTCTGCCACTTTACTTCACCATTTTTATCAACGAGATAGACCTTCCCAGCAACATTATCAAATCCAGTCCCAACTATCGCATTGCCCTTCCATATCTCCAGATCCCTTACCCACCAAGTAGTATCAATCTTCCAAAGCAATCTTCCATCTTTTGAGATTCCATATATATACCCAAAATAATGCTTCATAGTATAACCTGAGGGAGCGCCAGCACCAGCATAAATAATGTCCCCAACCCTTACACGTCCAATTGTACCATTTAACTCTATAAACCACTCCTCATCGAACTTGTTATTCTTAATCCTCCATTTGTAAACTCGTCCCCATGTTTCATTAGCTTTCCCCTCACCTATCCACCAACCATCCCCAATATAAATAAACTCACCGTCAGAATCGAAGTCAAAAAAGCTTCCAAAAGTTATATTGTGTGTAACGATGGAGCCATTTTCCGATAGCAGCCAAACTTTGCCCAACGTACCAAACCAGTCGCTTG
>JAGGWM010000037.1 GCA_021157445.1 Thermococcus sp.
GGGCTATCATCACCATAAGGCCCAAAGACAGATAATAAGCACTCTGCAAGTTTGAATATGTTTGTGAAAGAATGGCCAAGCTCACAATCGCGAAGGCCAAAGTTAGACTCAGTATCTGAAGTGTCCGTCTTGAGGTTATCTCCTCAATCCTCAAAATCCTCTCATCTTGAAAGACCTCCCCTCTTTTCTCCAGCTGTTCGCTGTAAAAATATATCACAACTATTGAAAGTCCTATAACTGCAAAAGCCATAGTTAAACTACCCCTATTAAGCGCTATCGTTAGCAAAAGCGCCGTGCTCAAAAGTATAACGTACCAACCGAGTTTCCACTTCTCCACCTCAATCACCATGTAAAGTTTCCTTTACGTAAAGTTTACTTTACGTCTTTATAAACTTTTCGCATTAATCTCCCAACATCCCAAAGGTATTCTAAGCTTCAGGCACTTCAAAGAACCCACTCTCTATTTTTTAAGCCAATGATAAAGCATCGAAATCAGATGCGAATATATGAAGAGCTGTACTGCCACAGAAAAGTATCTACTGAGGAGTTCAAACTTTTCTGTTCCATAACTGCTCGCTAATTTCCACACGGAAAATGCTACTATTATTGGAAAAGAGATCTCAACAGTCAAAGTTAAAACTTTCATTTCCTTAATTTTCTCTTCTTCGCTTTTCTCAATCCCTGCAAGTTTCATCCCTAGATATATAGAAACGAAAGCTAACATCACAGAGATTACTGCCCATGTAGGGTTTTTAGACTTCACAAAATAAACTGTGAGTAAAGCGAACAAAACCATTAAGCTAAAGGCAATAAACCAGATGGGCCAACGCTTAGCCTCCATACAACCTCCAAAGGGTTACCCAAAATTAGAGGAAGTAGAAAAATCAATGTCCTTGGAGTTTCTCCTTTATTGTTGAAATCCTCCTCAGCTTGGACTTTACAGCAAGCTTGTTGTGGTCGATAACAATAAACTCTCCAATGCTTTTAACGGCCTTCATTGGTATAAGGAGAAGACCCTCATGATCGGTAACAAACTCACTCGTGTCCAGATCTTCATCCGGCTCGGCAACAATCACCAAAATTTCTCCGGTTTCCTCATCAAAACTCAGATCGTAAAGCCATCCAAGTCTTATTCCCGTGTCGGTTATAAGCTCCATATCCCTAAGCTTTGATGCCTTAATTTTCACCATCTTAGTTCCCTCCAATCTTTACCTACATAAGAAATCGCCTTTTTTCTATAAAATCTTTTCTAAAAATAAAGGTCAGAGAGTGAAGTAATCAACTTCCCTACGTTCCTCTCTTGCAGCAGCTTTTCTGCTCTCCTCAAATTGTTTATAGTAATCAAGCATGTACCTTGTTATACTCGGCTTAACTTTTTTCATTGCCTCTTCAAAATCTTTCTTTGAAACGCGAAGCTTTTCAAGGAATTCTTCGGCCTGCTCTTCTATGAGCTCCCTAGGAGTTCTAGAAACGGCCCTCCTAAGGGCAATCAAAGCAGCTTCTCTTACTACGGCTTCGATGTCGGCACCACTATAGCCCTCGGTTCTCTTTGCAAGCTCTTCCAGGCTAACATCCTCCGCCAACGGAACCCTCCTTGTGTGGACTTTGAAGACCTCAAGCCTTGCCTTTTCATCCGGCGCTGGAACTAGGATAAGCCTATCGAACCTTCCAGGTCTCAGCAAAGCTGGATCAAGTATGTCGGGCCTGTTCGTAGCAGCAATAACTACCACACCGCTGTTCTCCTCAATACCATCCATCTCAGTCAAAAGCTGATTTAACAAAGTCTCCATGTAATGGGCTCCCTCATGGGCTCCCCTTGCAGGGGCTATTGCGTCTATTTCATCAATGAAAACAACCGTGGGAGCAGCCTGCCTCGCCTTCCTGAAGATTTCCCTAACTCTCTTTTCGCTCTCTCCAACCCATTTGCTAAGAACCTCTGGCCCACGAATGCCTATGAAGTTGGCCTCACTCTCATTAGCAACAGCCTTAGCAAGCAAAGTCTTACCCGTTCCAGGCGGCCCATAAAGAAGAATCCCCTTAGGCGGGGTAATGCCGAGCCTCTGAAAAGCCTTAGGATATTTGAGGGGCCATTCTACGGCTTCTCTTAACTCTTGCTTGACTTCCTCAAGACCTCCAATATCCTCCCACCTAACGTTCGGAACCTCTATAAGAACCTCCCTAAGGGCCGAAGGCTCAACCATCTTCAAAGCTTCATAAAAATCATTTTTTGTGACCTTAAGCTCCTGAAGTACCTCCGGTGGAATCCTCTCTTCTTCGGGGTTTATCTTACCTTCGACTATAAGCCTCCTTAGGACCACCATAGCGGCTTCTCTTGCTAGTGCTGCTAAGTCAGCTCCAACGAACCCGTGAGTCTTCTCCGCAAGCTCCTCAAGAAGAAGATCAATCAAACGATGCCTCACTTCTTTGTATATCTCTCCGTCCTCTTTCAGAATGCCCTTGATCTCGTTTTCATCCTTTGCACTCTCGAGTTTTTTGACAATCTCATCGAGTTTTGCCCTATCGAAGGATGCTTTCCTTTTCAGCTCATTTAACACCCTCAAAACGCTCTTCTTATCATAATCGGGTTCGATTGGCATTCCTCTTGTGTGGATTTGGAGTATTTCCTTTCTTCCTTGCTTGTCTGGAACGCCGACTTCAATCTCCCTATCAAACCTGCCCGGCCTCCTCAAAGCCGGATCAAGGGCATCAGGCCTATTAGTTGCTGCAATCACTATGACTTTTCCCCGACCCTTCAAACCATCCATGAGCGTTAAAAGCTGGGAAACTACTCTCTTCTCAACTTCCCCCGTAACTTCTTCTCTTTTTGGAGCTATAGCATCAATCTCGTCAATGAAAATTATGCTTGGAGCATTTTCCTCTGCCTCCTTAAAGATCTCCCTTAATCTCTCTTCACTTTCTCCGTAGTATTTGCTCATTATCTCCGGCCCATTGATTGCAATAAAATGAGCATTTGCTTCGTTGGCAACAGCCTTAGCAAGCAAAGTCTTACCCGTCCCAGGCGGCCCATAAAGCAAAACACCCTTAGGCGGCTCAATTCCTAATCTCTCAAAATGTTCTGGATGCTTTAATGGAAGTTCTACCATTTCACGAATCTTTTGAACGGCATCTTTAAGACCACCGATGTCTTCGTAAGTAACCTCAGGTACTTTCTCCTCTTTCACTTCCACTGCCTGCGGAAGAACCTCTATCTCGGTGTTGTAGGTTATCTGAACGACTCCCTTTGGAGTAGTGTTCACAACAATGAACTTAAGCTCACCAAATCCTAAAGGAAGGCTTTCAAAGAACCCTCTAAACAGCTCATCAAATGGAGAACCTGTATAAAATTCTGTTTCTCTGCCACTTGCCACTATTAAGTCTCCTTTAACAACTGGCCTCCCGAGGAGATTTCTTTTAACTAGCTCTCCCGGAATCTGGAGATAGACCCCTTTTTGTGCCGGCGCCAAAACGACTCTTTTAGCCTCTTGAACTTCCGCTTTCCTCACGGCGATGTAATCCCCTATGCTAACTCCCGCGTTTCTCCTAATATAGCCGTCCATTCTTATTATATCAAGTCCTCTGTCATCGGGATGAGCATTTTCAACTATCGCCGCTGTCTTGCGCTCTCCTTCCAGTTCCACTATATCTCCCGGCTCAACACCGAGCTGCTTTTGATATTTTTTATCAAACCTAACCATTCCTCTACCAACATCTCGCTTTAATGCCTCAGCAACCCTCAATTTTATTTCCTCTTTAGTCTCTTCTTTCCCAAAAATCATTTTTTATCACCTTTTTTCTTTTTATGAATTTCAATAGCCTCTTCTAGAGTTAAGTTACCCTTGGCAACCTCCCTCGCGAGCTTTGATGAAATTGTTATTTTACCATTGCTCAGCTCTCGACTGCGGGTTTTTATGTATTCGATCTCACCCTTTGTAGGCTCGCCGGCATGGATAAGCTCCCCTAATTTAACCTCTCTCCCATCTCTTAAAGCTATATTTATTGAGGCAACTATGTCTTGTACATGGGAAACGTCTATCCCTCCAACCTTCGGAGTTGTACCCCTTTCATTCACGAGGATAATAGGAAATCCCTCGCCAAGTACTGCGGCAAGGCTTTTAAGCATTAATATCCTATGTCTCTTTGCCCCGTGCCCTATCTTAATCTTTGCCTTTGGATACTTCTCCAAAAGCTCCAAGATTGTACCAACATCTTTGGGGCTCTTGAGGTGGTAAACCTCAATTACCCGATTGTCTGCAACAACGGCCACCCCAGGTCTCTCTCCGGGGTCTATGGCAATGTATATATTCTTAAACCTTTTTCTCCCCTCAAGCCTCGCCAGCAGTTCATCTATGAAGTTTTCATTTATAACCGCTATCTTTACTGGAAAATTAATTTTATCGTACTCCTCTACACTCGTCAGAACAACTTCAACATCAAAGGGAATTCTATCGGTAAGCCTGAGGCTGTAAAAAGGGATTTTATACTCACGCAGAATCTTTGTTGCAAGATAGTAAACTCTTGCGTTCTCAGTAACAACCGCAACCCTCATGATTGATAAATCACGGGAGAATATTAAAAACATTAGGGAAAACACAAAAAAGAAGAAAACCGCCCGAATTTAAAAACTAAGCAATAAAAACCGAGGAAATTTTTTGATAAAGTTTATAAACCTTAGTTGTGGAGATAAAACTGCCCCCAGAAGGGGCGGAGGTGATAGAGGTGCAACCTCCCAAGAAGAAAAAGATCGAAGAGTATGAAGAGGAAGAAGAGCTCTTTGAAGAGGAAGAATGGGACGAAGATTGGGACGAGGACTGGGATGAAGAGGAATGGGGAGAGGAAGAGTGGGAAGAAGATTTTGAAGAAGAGTGGGATGAGGATTGGGACGAGGAAGAAGAGTGGTGAACTTCATAATCTCCCAACAATTTTA
>JAGGWM010000164.1 GCA_021157445.1 Thermococcus sp.
CTGATGTTCCCTCAACAGCTATGGCGTTCTTGATTCCATGCTTTAAGAGGTTGAGCACATCCGCTCTTCCCTCGACCACAATTATTGAATCTGAGAAAGGCACATGTGGACCAGCTGGAAGCTTCTCCGGGCCATATTCGATAAGCTCTTTAGCCCTTACTTCCTTCTTGACCTCTTCAGTGATTTCCTGTGTTTCTGGGATTTCCTCTTCCATAAGGGTTTCAAGTATTTCCTTTGCTCTTTCTATGATGTATTTTCTCTTTGTTGCCCTGACGTCTTCGATTCTTATCACTCTAATCCTTGCCTCTGAAGGCCCTATTCTGTCTATTGTTTCTAAAGCAGCTGCCAATATTGCAGTCTCAACCCTATCTAAGCTGGAGGGAATTGTTATTGTCCCGTAACTTTTTCCAGCCCTTGTGTGAACATCAACCTTAATCCTTCCTATTCTTCCAGTTTTTTGGAGCTCTCTTAAATCTAGATCATCCCCAAGCAAACCTTCAGTCTGCCCAAAAATAGCACCTACAACGTCAGGTCTTTCCACAATGCCGTTGGCCTCAAATTCCGCGTGGATTACATACTTTGTTGTTCCAAAATCATCCTTTGCAGCCATGCTATCACCTTCTATTCCTTTCTTTTTTAACATTCTTTGCTTTTCAAGCAAAATCTGGTGGATTGTAGTCTTTTTTCTTTTCAATCCATACCCCTCCCTTCGGGGGTCAGAAACGGAGATCCCTAACACGGACGTAAAGAGAGTACAAGTCCTCGATGCCTTTAATGTCCTTTTTTGCTATTTTCTTGAGTTCTTTTCGTGTCTCTGTATCTACTTTGCATTTATACCCTTCCAAATATCGGGTTAGTTTTCTTGCAAGCTCTTCACCCTTTCTGTCGAGGTCTGTTAATATCATGACATCGTGATAGTGAGAGGCTATTAAGGCAATCTCCGCCAGCGGTAAACGGGAGAGCCTAATTATCTCCGTTTCGACCCCCAATTTTCGTAAAGCTACCTCGTCTCGCATTCCCTCTACGAGGATGACACCTTCAAACTCTCGCAATTTGTTTATAATTTGCTCAAATCTTTTATAATTTTCGGCGTACATATTGCCGTCATGATGGTGAGAGTTCGATAGTATTATAAAGTTTTGGGAAGCCAAGACTCAATAAAGCGTTCACTTTGTTTAAAATCACTAAGCTATAACAAGGTTATGTATAAATGTATGTTACATGTTTTGTTGTGTATTTTTAACCATTTTGATAGTAACAAAACTGCATATTTATGCAGTCAAAATAAAATTACAATTAGAAAAAGTGCAACTAAAATCGATGAGAAAAAATTTATATAGGTTGTTGGCCATTTTACAAATATAAGAGGTGATTAAAAATGGTGAAAGAAAGAATGGTGGAGCTTTTGCAAGAACATTTTGAGCTGAATTTATATGAAGCTAGGGCATACGTTGCACTAGTTGGCTTCGGAGTTCTTACACCAGCAGAACTTGCAAGCGTTTCCGAAGTCCCGGCTCCAAGAACTTACGACGTTTTGAGGAGTCTGGAAAAGAAGGGTTTTGCACTAAGCCAGCCAGGAAAAGCCAACAAATACAGGCCAGTGCATCCCAAAAACGTTCTTGAGAAATTTATTGAGGACTGGCAGGTTAGAGTTAAAGAAGAGCTTGAAGCCAAGAAGAAAGCCAAGGAAGAACTCTTAGAACTGATGACCCCTCTAATAGAAACTGAAGTTCCTAAATACGGTGTTGAGAGGGTATGGGTGGTCAGAGGCATTAGAAACTCGACCCTCAAGACTCAAGAGATGTTTGAAGACGTTGAGAAAGAAATACTGCTGGCAGACAATGGTTACATTGCGGCAAACCTTGATGAGGAAATAACAAAAGCCATCGATAGAGGAGTTACCGCGAAAATAATAGTGTCCAAACAGATACTTCCAAGAATTGAGACATCAAAACTAATGGACTACTACAAAGAAGGAAAGCTTGAGCTCAGGGTGCTTGAGAAGATAGAGCTCCCCATGCTAATATGCGATGAGGAAGTGTTCTTTGCTTTGGAAGATTTGGCAGCGAGGTACTTCAACTATGAAACCCAAGTATGGATAAAGGACTTCAGAGTAGCTGGTCTCTTTAAAGGAAAATTCAATGAATATTGGGAAAAGGCAGAGAAAGTTTAGATGTACTTAAACTCTTCCTCCTCCTTGCTTTTTTCTTTCAATTTCCAAAAGACTTTTCCATCTCTTTCGATGCTCTCAACCTTTCCTTGCTCCAAAAGTCTAAGCAAGAATCTTCTGGTTTCGGCTAAGCTCAAACCGGTTTCTTTTGCAATTTCCTCAGTTGTCATTTCTTTTGTTAGGGTATTTAAAATCTTCAGGTGCCTCATCTTATCTCCTCCATTTTCTTATATCTTTCCAGCAATTCCACTATCATTTTCATAACTTCTAGATGTTTTTTTAACTCATCTACATCATCAGGGAGTTGATTTGCCAATAATTTCAGCTTTTCTATAAGGCTTTCTTCAATACCCTTTAATTTAACCGTATCTTCTTTTTTTCTGTGCTCACAAATTGGACAAAAAACCCTTCCGTTTAATTCAAAGAGGGGAGAACCACATTTTGGACAATGCCTATCAAGCATCTTTGCTCCGGATAAGAGGAGTGGAGTTATTATTTCTCTAATCTCCTTGTCGCTTAGTGCCATTTTACTCACCTATAAGGGCTGTGTAAACCTCAATCAAAGCTTTCTTTCCAAGTTTTGATCTTTTTATCCTGTCTGAAATCTCCGCTATATCGCATGCTATTATTTTGAAGTTTTTCTTAATTTCACTTATAAGCTCCAACAACTCTTCTAGGCTGAGCTCGCCATGTTGGAATCTGGCGATTTTATATTCAGGCTTTAAAACATCCATATCAACTGTTAGGTAGATTTCTTCTCCAAGATATCTCCGCATGCTGGTGATTATTTCCTCCATCGGAGATGTTTTTAGGCTTTTGTATGCCTTCCATTTTCCCCTTGTTCTCTTGCTTCTTGGAAGTGCGGGAAAAATTTTAACCCTCCTTGTCCATAAACTCGTCCCCTCGGTGGTGGGTATCATCAACACAGGCCCAACTACTGTCGCTCGGTTTACTGCTTTCTCCTCTAGAACATAAGCAAGCCAAGAACCGTGGTCAAGGTAATCGTGCATTAAGTCAGTATGAGCGTCAATACTTATTATAGAGGGGGGTTTTATCCTTTTAATTATCCCATATGTTGCCAAATGTTCCCCAATAATATAGCATTTGTCTAAAGGCACTCTGTCTGCGAGTAATTCTACATTATTTGATTCAACTATCATAAACTCTTCTATTAGCTTGTTCCTTTTTAGTAATTCTATAGTATACATAACTCCTTCCTTGTTGGGTTTCTCTCCGAAAGGGATAAATGTAACCATTTCTTTCCCCAAAGCTATTTCTGATTCATCCCTTTTAAATTTATAGCTAATTGCCCTTTAATTGTAGGGGAGTTAAAGTTAAAAGCACCCAATTTGATGTTAATTTGAATATCATTGGGAGGTAAGTCAAGATGATCCTGCAGGTAGCGCTTGATCTGACTGATATCGAGCAGGCAATTTCTATAGCAGAGAAAGCCGCTCGTGGTGGGGCTCATTGGCTTGAAGTGGGGACTCCTTTAATAAAGAAAGAAGGCATGAGGGCAGTAGAACTAATGAAGAGAAGGTTTCCTGATAGGAAAATCGTGGCAGATTTAAAAACCATGGATACTGGTGCCCTTGAAGTTGAAATGGCAGCAAGACACGGTGCCGATGTGGTTTCGATACTTGGAGTTGCCGATGACAAGACAATAAAAGATGCCGTGATGGTTGCAAGGAAGTATGGAATAAAGGTAATGGTTGATTTAATTGGGGTTAAAGACAAGGTAAAGAGAGCCAAAGAACTTGAAAAAATGGGTGTACATTACATCTTAGTCCACACAGGTATAGATGAGCAGGCCCAAGGGAAAAATCCTCTGGAGGATTTAGAAAAAGTTGTAAAAGCCGTAAAAGTTCCAGTTGCTGTGGCGGGAGGCTTAAATTTAGAGACAATCCCAAAGGTTATTGAAGCAGGGGCCACTATTATCATCGTTGGTGGAGCAATAACAAGGGCAAAGGATCCTGAAGGAGTTACCCGAAAAATACTTGATCTGTTCTGGGGTGAATACATGGTTACTATAAGGAAAGCAATCAAGGATATTACCGAACACATAAACATGGTTGCTGGTTCTTTAAAGCTTGAGCAGGTCAGGGGAATGATAGATGCAATGATAGGTGCAAACAAAATATTTATCTACGGTGCTGGAAGGAGCGGTTTAGTTGGAAAAGCCTTTGCAATGCGCTTAATGCACCTTGATTTTAACGTATACGTTGTTGGGGAGACAATTACTCCCGCTTTTGAAGAGGGAGATCTCTTAATTGCAATCAGTGGAAGTGGCGAAACAAGAACGATAGTAGATGCCGCTGAAATCGCAAAGAAGCAGGGTGGAAAAGTTGTTGCCATAACCTCCTATAAAGACTCAACCCTTGGAAAACTTGCTGATGTTGTGGTAGAAATCCCAGGGAGAACAAAAACGGACATTCCAACGGATTATATAGCAAGGCAAATGCTCACCGAATACAAGTGGATTGCTCCAATGGGTACGCTGTTTGAAGATTCAACAATGCTGTTTTTGGATGGCATTATAGCACTACTAATGGCGACGTTTCAAAAAACTGAAAAGGACATGAGGAAAAAGCACGCAACCTTAGAGTGATTCATATGTCCTCTTTTCCTTATATTTTTGTCGGAATCGGAAACAACGGGGGCAAAGTTGTTCAAAACATTAGTATGGAAGGAGTTTCAAGGATCGTAATAAACCCAACTTACTATCTACTCGGAAAGTCGTCTTTTCGTCAAAATCTCAAGAATTTGTTCTGGAACGTTCCGGAGGATGCAATTTTGTGGTTTATACTTGAAAATAAGCCGATAAATGTTGAAATAGTGGAGGTTATTCTTGAATATATGCCGCAAAAGCCCCTTAAGTTGGCCTACCTTCTTACCCCCCAAAAGGAGCTTGTTCATGAAGAAAAGCCTCTATGGGCAGAGAACTTTGACACGGTCTTTTATGACTCGCTGTGGGAATTTCTAGATGAATACGCTTCCTCTTCGCTTGAATCTGCGTTCCAAATGGCCACAAAGAACATTGGATTGATGTTTACGAGACTCCACTATTACTTGGAGAACCAAATGCTGGTTAACGTTGACTACGCTGATTTCTTTAATATGATAAAGGGAAGTAACATAGGTATACTTCGTCTTTTAAGGAAAGTCGATTTCGACTGGCATTGGGGAATATGGGACAGAGGCTTGGTAAACATTTTAGTGGGTGAAAAAGTTCCGCTGAGTTATGCCCATAAAATACTCAACACATTTCAAAAGCTCTTGAAAGAGAAGGATATAATATGGGGAATAAAAATGGAGGAAGGCCTAGGGGAAGGGGTGGAAATCCTTTCGCTGTTGGTTAAGAGGTGGTAAAATGGAGGCTATCTTTTTTGACATAGATGAAACACTTTTAAGTGAAAGGCCGCTTGTGATGCTTTTTCTTCCACAGGTTTATGAGATGCTTTCAAAAAAGTTGGGAATTTCCAGAGGAGACGCTCGGTTAAAATTCCTTAGAGAGCTTTCTGAGAGAAGGAACACTTACGAATGGCATGACTGGAACTTCTTTTTTGAGAGCTTTGGACTGAATTTTAAATATGAGGAACTCTTGAGGGCATATCCCCACAAGATTCGTGTTTTCCCTGACGTGAAGCCGACTCTGGAATGGTTAAAAGAGGAAGGGTACAAGCTCGGTGTAATAACCAGCGGTCCAGAATATCAGAAGTTAAAGCTGAGAATAGCAAAGCTTGATAAGTACTTTGATGTAATTGCAACCAGGGAAGATGTAAAGACCGTAAAGCCTGACCCTAAAATATTTTTATATGCCTGTGAAAAATTAAATGTTGATCCTGAGAGGGCTATAATGGTTGGGGATAATCTCCATCAAGATGTTTATGGGGCAAAAAACGTTGGAATGCTTGCAGTATGGATAAATAGAGATGAATCGGAGGATTATAACTTTGCAGATTTTGAAATTAGGAGCCTTCATCAGTTAAGAAAAATCCTGGGGGGTTTAAGATGAGGGAGGTATTCAATAAAGAGGGGATCTTCATAAAATACAAAGAAAAAACTACAGAGCTTGAAAATGGTGATAAATTAATCCATAGAGAGGAATCCCCGACCGAACTATGGTGGCTTCTCAAAGAGACGATAAAAGGCAAGAAGGTTAGGGTAGTAGCATATGAAATCGAGGAATGAATTATGATCGCACATCTAATAAACACCGATATTTACGGAAGAAGTGTCATAAGGCTTTATCTTGAATACCGCGAACGCGACTTTGACTTCCTAAGCAATGCCACTTCCCTGTTTTTAGAAAACATTGACAGGGTTTTAATTGTCTCGTGTTTTCCAATTCCACCAATGCAGATAGCCGAAACAGACGGCCCTCCCGGAGCTCTGGCACTTTACAGAACCGTTGAAAAATTAGGTGGAAAAGCCGAGATATTAACATGCAAAAAGATTCAGGAAGCTCTCAAAGACTTCAAAATTGACTTTGCCCAAACCCCTTCCATAGAAAACTATTCCCTCTTGATAAGTGTTGAAACTCCTGGGAGAGCTAAGGATGGAAAGTATTACTCGATGAGCGCCTTAGAAATAGAGGTTTCTCCCTTTGATGAATTATTTCTGAAAGCTAGAGAACTTGGAATTCCCACAATTGGAATTGGGGATGGAGGGAATGAAATAGGGATGGGGAACATAAGAGACCTGGTTTGTAAGCACATAAAGTTTGGCGAGAAAATAGGTAGCGTTGTTGAGGTTGATTCCCTAGTTATTTCTGCGGTGTCTAACTGGGGAGCTTATGGATTAATCGCTCAAGCCTCTATTGAACTTGGAAAAAACATGATAAAGAGTTGGAGTGAGGAGGAAGAGAAAGTTTTGAAAGCTTTAGTTTCTTCGGGAGTTATAGATGGGGTTACTAAGAAACCAGAGCTCAGCGTTGATGGTGTCCCTCTTGAAGTCCATAAAAGCTTTTTAACATTGCTTAATTCAATCGTTGAGAATAAAATCAGGTGAAAGGCATGAACCTCGAAGAATACATAAAAGACAAAGAAAGTATAAACCTGATTAAAAAGGCTGAGGATCTGGCTAAAAACTTCTTTGAACGAGAAGGGACACATGGATTTTCCCATGTAAAAAGGGTCTTCAACCTCTGTTTACATATTGGGGAGGCAGAAGGGGCAGATTTGGAAGTTTTGGCTTTGGCGGCTTTGCTTCATGATGTTGCTAGGCCTCTGGAGGACAAGGGAATTGTTGAAGACCATGCCAAGGAGAGTGCAAAGATTGCTCGCAGGTTTTTGACGTCGCTCAAGTATTCCAAAGTCGATGAAGTGGTTCATGCGATTGAGGCACATCGATTCTCAAGGCCACCAGAGCCCAAAACGCTTGAGGCAAAGATCCTCAGTGATGCGGATAAGCTTGATGCAATAGGGGCAATAGGTGTTGCGAGGGTTTTCATGTATTCAGGAGAGCACGGAAGAGATATAGAAGCTTCCATAAAGCACTTTGAAGAGAAAATACTGAAGCTCAAAGATTTGATGTACACAAAAACGGCAAAGAAATTAGCTGAAGGAAGACACAAATTTGTCGAAGAGTTTATTGGGAGGCTCCTTAAGGAGATTGAAGGGGAGCTCTAAGGAGCTGACATTTGCCTTAATTTTCTTAACGATTTTGGTTCTTTTGTAATGGGATAAGGTTTTTAAATAACGTCTGCAAAAGAGTGTTAGCTTATGTTCATTTTTTGCAAATAACTGGGAGGTGAGCTAATGAAAGCGCCGATCTGTGAGGTATGTCTAAAAACGGAAGACATTTTGTGCCCGGCAGATGAAAAGAAGCTCCAAGAGGGGGTGATTTCTGAACTTGATGTTAAGATATCAAGAATGCTCTATAAACTCTTGGGTGATGCTGACGTTGAGTTTAAGAAAGCCGTTGAAGCCGGGGATCTGGTTGTAATAATGGTTGGGGAAGGAAACGTTCCTATCGTTATCGGGAAGGGAGGCAAAAATATTAAGCTCCTAATGAGAGAGCTCGGAAAGAGAGTTAGAGTTATTGAAGGCAGGGAAATTAAAGGCACCGATGACCTCAAGAAACTTGCAACAGATCTTTTGTATCCTGCGGGAGTCTTTGGAGTTAACGTTGTCTATGCTCCAGGGGGACAATATTACAAAGTGCTTGTGATAAGAAGAGACAAGCAGAAGCTTCCCGAGAGGCAGGAGATTTTGGAGAACATCCTTTCAAAGATAGCTGGTACCGATGTCAAGATAGCTTTCATCTGACTTCTAATTTTTTGGAGGTTTAAGCATGTATCGAACCCATTATTCGAGCCAAATAACCGAGGAGTTAAATGGGAAAAAAGTGAAAGTTGCAGGATGGGTCCATGAAGTCAGGGATCTCGGTGGAATAAAGTTCGTTTGGCTGAGAGATAGAGAAGGCATAGTTCAAATTACAGCCCCAAAAAAGAAAGTCAATGAAGAAATTTTCCTTATTATCCCAAAGCTCAACAGTGAAGATGTAGTTGCGGTTGAAGGTGTTGTTAACTTTACCCCAAAGGCCAAGCTTGGGTTTGAAATTATCCCGGAAAAAATCGAAATCTTGGCAAAAGCTGAGTCTCCTCTTCCTTTAGACCCTACCGGGAAGGTTAAGGCCGAGCTCGACACAAGGCTCGACAATAGGTTTATAGACCTAAGAAAGCCCGAGGTTATGGCGATATTCAAAATACGCTCAAATGTTTTTAAGGCAATAAGAGAATTCTTTTACCAAGAGGGATTTGTTGAAATCCACACACCCAAAATAATAGTCACTGCCACTGAGGGAGGCACGGAGCTTTTCCCCATGAAGTATTTTGAAAGGGACGCCTTTTTAGCTCAATCTCCACAACTTTACAAGCAGATCATGATGGCCTCTGGATTGGACAGGGTGTTTGAAATAGCTCCTATCTTTAGAGCAGAGGAGCATAACACAACCAGACACTTAAATGAAGCTTGGAGCATTGATGCTGAAATGGCCTTTATAGAGAACGAGGATGAGGTTATGCAGATCCTTGAGAGGCTCATTGCTTATACGATTAACTATGTTAGAGAGCACAACGAAAAGGAGCTCAAGATTTTAGACTTTGAGCTTGAGGAACCAAAGCTGCCTTTTAGAAGGATTACATATACTCAAGCTCTTGAGATACTCAAAGATCTTGGAAAAGAAATCCCCTGGGGAGAGGACATCGATACTGAAGGAGAAAAGCTCCTTGGTCGGTACATAAAGGAGACCTACGATGAAGATCTATACTTTATCTACCAGTATCCAAGTGAGGCAAAGCCCTTCTATATAATGAAATACGATGAAAGGCCTGAAATATCGAGGGCATTTGACTTGGAGTATAGAGGAGTAGAGATAACATCTGGAGGACAGAGAGAGCACCGTTATGAAAAATTAAAGGAACAAATTGCAGAAAAGGGCTTGAATGTGGAAAGCTTTGAGTTCTATCTTAAGGCATTCCGCTATGGCATGCCACCCCATGGAGGCTTTGGTCTTGGGGCAGAGAGACTGCTCAAGCAGATGCTCAACTTGAACAATATCCGGGAAGTTATACTATTCCCAAGGGATAGGAGAAGGTTAGAACCATAAGAGCTTTATACCATTTTATCTTTTTATGATTTTAGGAAACAAATTTACTGGAGGAGGAAACGATGAAAAAATTAACTTTGATTTTAGTTGCAATGTTGATCAGCTCGATAGTTCAGATTCCTTTGTCTTCAGCTGCAACGGATAATGCCAGAATCACTGGCATTGAGATTTCCGGAAAGCAGGGAGCTATAATCTGGGGAACTTATGAAATCAAGATAGAGTATGGAGATGGTTTCGTAACTTATCAGGTAAGCGGCGTAATAAACCCAAAAACAGCCCCCAGTGGCACAAAAGTTTGTAAAATTAAAAATGATAACGAAAGACTCAAATCAGGTGATGATTGTGATAGTTCAGACGTTGAATTCTGGGTTCAGGCTTATTATGCTTCATCGTCTAAAAAAATGTATGTGAACTTGGGAAGTCCATTAACTGAGGAAGAGTCTTTGACAATGGATGAAGGAGATTCAGAGAATTTCCCGCAATATTCCACTAAGATTAAAGTGGTTAGTGTTGATGATGAAGACAATGAAGTAAAAGTGGAAGTGACTTTACCGGATGGAAGCAAAAAGAGCGAAACAATAGAAGAAGGAGATTATGAAACTTTTGATGCAAAGGCAGGGGACTACACTTACAAATATTTTGTTAAAGTCGAGGTAACCAACATTAAAGATTCAAATACAGCTAAGTTAAAAATTTATTTCCCCAAATACCCAGCACTTAAACTAGAGGTTAAATCTTCAGGAGCTGAAACAGAACAGCCAGAGGAAGTCCAGGGAACGTTAGAGTTGATTTACAATGATATTTTGTACTCCGGGGAAATCCTCACAATAAAAACCAATGGGACTGTTGCATATAAGCTTAAACTTAACTCCGTTGGGTATTATTCAAGCTTTAGTGTCTTTGATAAGAACAACAAACCAATAAAGACGTTCACTGTAAAGGAGGGTTCGGGGTATCAGTTATCTCAGGTGCCTATTAGAGTAGAAATTCCCCCGAACAGCGTGGACTTAACCTATAATCGCATAAAGGTTAGATTGTATGGCCCTCAAGGTTCTGAAGTTCAACCGATTATTAGAGAAGCAAACATAAAAGTTGAACTAAGCATCAGCACGACCAAGATTCTCCTCGACAGAGATGAGCTTATCGTCTTTGTCAATGTTGAAAACCAAGGAAGGGGCAAGGCGTTTGATGTTAATGTTGCTGCTCCTATACCCAATGGCTTTGAGCTGAGAAGTGGTATTGGAACTTGGAACCTAAAAATGCTCGATGCTTTTACAAAAATGCCTGTTTTAGTGTACACGCTAAAGCCCACCCAAGTAGGGAGCTATAAGCTCGGTCCAGTAAACGTCCAGTATTACAATGAAGCCGGAGAAAAGAAGGTTATAAAATCAAATACAATCAATCAGATCATTGTTTATGGTTTACCAAAGCTTTCTTTAGTTGGAGAGGCTTTCAATGGAACCTGGAGTACATACGTTCACACTCAGGAGAAGACAGTTAAGCTTAAATTTACGGTCTCTGCTGAGGGCAAAGATGCAAAATACGAATTCATAAAAAATGCTACAATTAAATTGCTTCTCCCAGATAGCCTTGATGGTGAGACAGAGCTCTTTGTGGGAGATGTTAAAGCTGGAGAAACCAAAACATTGGAGAGCGAGTATGCAATTCTAAAGCCAGATAATGCCATAATAAGTGCAATGTTAGTTTATCAGGACCCACTTGGCAATTGGCATGAGGAGAACTTTGGAAACCTTGTAATCGTTAATTCCCTCCCACCAGCAGTGGAGATTAAAGAAGTCAAGGTTTACCCATCTCCAGAAGAGCTCCCACAATATGTAAATTCAACGTTAGCAGAATTGGACAACAAAACAAGGGGACTGCTTGCAGAGAAGCTCAAGAACATAAGCGTCTCTTACCTACCTCCCGAAAAAGGTATCAACTGGTGGCCAATTCTAACTATCCTATTCCTCATAGCTTCAGCAGTCCTGGCTTACAGCTATATGGATCTCAAATCAAAGTACGAGAAAGCCCTTAAGGAGCTTGGAAGGAGAAAGAGGAAACCAGGAGGACTCCCGAAGAAAGAAGAAGCATTAAAGCCTGAGGAAAAAGCTACTGAAGAAGCACAATCCTAGACCTCTTTTTCTTAAACCTTTATATACTCCTTTTTGTTTGTTATTCTTGGGATGAAGGATGTTCAAGTATAAGCAAGTTATGGTAATCAGGGCTGATTTAAAGCTCAGTAAGGGGAAATTAGCAGTTCAAGTAGCTCATGGAGCAGTTACAGCGGCTTTCAAGGCTTACAAAGAGAAGCCAGAATGGTTCAAGGCGTGGTTCAATGAAGGACAGAAGAAAGTTGTCGTAAAAGTGGAGAGCGAAAGAGAACTTTTTGAGTTAAAAGCTCAGGCAGAGAAGTTTGGTCTTCCAGCGGCATTGATAAGGGACGCGGGCTTGACGGAAATTCCACCTGGAACAATAACGTGTCTTGCAATTGGTCCCGCACCGGAAGAGATCGTGGATAAAGTTACTGGAAATTTAAAGCTCTTATGAGTGATAAAAATGGACTATAAAGAATTCTTTGCTCAGTTCAATTATTTGAGCTCACTCCCTGGAATAGGGGGGAGAATTAAAACTTATCCAGAGGATTTTATAGTGAGGGAGAAAATTCCAAAGAGCATCTTTAAAGGGAACAAGTGCTTGATATACCTCCTCAAAAAACGAAACTGGGAGACAATGGCGGCTGTAAAAGAAATAGCGAAGAGAGCTGCTATAGATTACAAATTCATTGGATTTGCAGGTACTAAAGATAGGCATGCGGTTACTTACCAGTATATTAGCATTTGCTCGGAAAACTTGGAAGAAATAAAAAGACGTCTCGACTCATTGAAGATCCAAGATATCTCATTGAAGTTTGTGGGATATGGAAAAAGACTAAAACTTGGCATGCTTCTTGGGAACTACTTCCAGATAATTGTGAGAGATACTGATCCTGAGACTGCTCTGGAGCGCACTAAAGAAATCTTGGCTGAATTGAAACTCAAAGGCGGCTTTCCAAATTATTTTGGCTACCAGCGTTTTGGAGAGAGGAGGGTTATTAACCATGAAGTGGGAAAGCTTCTGTTGAAGGGAAAGTTCGAAGAAGCGGCGTTTAAGTTTTTGGGAGAATATACGGGCGACATGATGGGAGACGAAGCAAGGAAAAACTTTTTGGAAAGTGGTGATGTTGAAAAAGCCTTGGAGGAGTTTCCCAACTTTTTAAGATATGAGAGAGCCATGCTTTACAGATATAAGGAGACAAGAAGCTGGAAAAAAGCCTTTGCAGTTCTCCCACGACCGATAGTGAGGATATTCATCCACTCCTATCAGTCTTATCTCTTTAACAAAGTGCTCTCAAGGAGAATTGAAGAAGGCCTACCTCTCAATGAAGCCCTTCCGGGAGATATTGTATGCCAAGTAAAAAAGGGCCTTCCTATAAGAAGCAAAACATTCAAAGTTACCGAAAGAAGTCTCGAATTTGTGAATGAAAAGATTAAAGCTGGTGAAGCTATGGTTACAGGCCCAATTTTTGGATTTGCCTCACGACTCGCCGACGGAGAGATGGGCAGGATTGAGAGGGAAGTGCTGGAAGAAGAGGGAATAACGCTTGAAGATTTTAAAATGAAGCACCTGAAAATTCTAGCGGAGCCCGGTGGAAGGAGAGAACTGCTAATAAAACCCAAGAAGTTCAGATACAGGGCGTTTGATGAAGGGCTTATCTTCCGATTTTTCCTGCCCAAGGGTGTTTATGCCACAAGTCTTTTGAGGGAAATTATGAAGGATCATTAAGGTGAGAAAAATGAAAATTAGGGCAATATCCATAGATATCGATGGTACAATCACGTATCCCGATAGGAGACTCCATGAAAAAGCGCTTGAAGCAATTAGAAAAGCAGAAGAAGTCGGACTTCCCGTAATGTTAGTTACCGGAAACAGCGCATGCTTTGCTTATGCTGCGAGCATTTTAATAGGAACGAGCGGTCCGTTCATAGCTGAAGATGGGGGTGTTGTGGGGGATAAGCGGAACAACAGGATTTTCCTTGGAGATATGGGGGATTCTATGATCTTGTGGAGTGAACTCAAAAAACGTTACCCCCAGGCAGAGATGAGCGACACGATGAAATTCGGCGAGAGAAGAGCAGGGCTTGTGCTAAAAAGAACGGTCCCAGTTGAGGCCGTTAGAGAGATTATAAGAGAACTTGGCTTAAACCTTGTGGCAGTTGACAGCGGATATGCGATACATGTAAAGCAGCCTCATGTAAACAAGGGTGAAGGACTAAAAAAGGCGTGTGAAATTTTGGGCATAAGCCCGAAGGAAGTCGCTCACATTGGAGATGGTGAAAACGATCTTGATGCTTTTGAGGTCGTTGGATATAGGATCGCAGTGGCTCAAGCTCCAGAGGTTGTTAAAAGGAAAGCCGATTACGTGACAAACAAGCCTTACGGCGAAGGGGCCGCAGAGGGAATTATGCATCTTTTGAAAAAATTTGGATACCTCTAATCAAAATACTGCCTTGCCAGCAGCTCTCTAAATTCCTCCGCCTTCCTTCCAACGTTGTCTGCAAATATGATGGCCCTTGAGACATTAACAACGACATCTTTTCCTTTCAATTCACTGAGAATTTCTGGACTTCCTCCTTGGGCTCCAATGCCGGGAATTAGCCATGAAAGGTCTCCGCTCTTTTTGGAGATTTCGCTTACGTATTCTTCCCTTGTTGCCCCCACCACTATGCCTACCTTGCTCGGGTATCTCCCTTCCAGCTCTCTTGCGAGCTCAAGAACCTTTGGATAGACGTGAAGTTCAACGTCTCCAATCGACTCGTTGCTCGTTAAAAGCAGAATAAACGCATGTCCTTTCTCCAAGAACGGGATTATTGAGTCTTTCCCCATATAGGGATTAACGGTTACTGAGTCTACTCCAAGCTTATCGAA
>JAGGWM010000002.1 GCA_021157445.1 Thermococcus sp.
TCACTAAGACGTAATCTCCTTCTTTTGGAGCTAATTCTTTGATTTCCTCAAGTGTTAGGCCGTCAAGAGCTCCACATTCAATAATCTCTACATCTCCCAAATAGGGCTTTATTTCTGGGACAACATCAACTCTAGGTGATTGTCCTATCGTTATGAAGCCGACTTTCATTCTACTTCCTCCCAAGAGTTTGGAGGTGTTTCATTGAACCGTAGAGCTCAACTAAGCGTTTGAATTCCTCCTCATCGTAGAACTTCACCTTGCCTCTACCAAAGCCCTTAGCAACCTCAATACAGAACCTTGCTGCTTGTTCGATGTCTACTACGTGACTAGCTCCTGTTGCACATCCCGGAACTGGGATCTCAGTGGTTATAGCAACTCCAACTACAGGAGCGTCTGTAGCGGTGGCTGGTTGTAAAATGCTGTTTAAGTGATAAACCCCATTTCCATAGGGGGTTATATCTTGCATTGTAATTGGGACAACCGCAGGCATTTTTCCAGTCACATACTGCATTATGTCTAACAGATCATCGCTTACTCTTAATATCCACCCTTCTTTCACAGTTGGAGTTATAGCAAAGCCCCTAACGTTTATTATTCTGTTTCCTTTTGTGGTATCTACGGAAAGAATTGCATCCATCCTTGGATCGACTTCATATTTGTTCATCGTGGCTATATCAACTGGAGAACCCATGAAAGGAACAGGGTCGTGAGGCTGGGTTGGAGCATTTGGACAGATGTGTGTGGCAATTATTACATCTCCCTCTAAAATATCTCCATTCCTCCCCATGTCAGCGAGCTTTAGAGCAACTGCTATTGCAGTTATTGCACCATCTGCATCTGAAACCAAGCCAATCATTTCTGGTCTTGCACCGATTCCGCCTAATCTCCCAATTACTCCAAGTGTTGGAGAATCCCCACCAGAAAGCTTCCCATTTTTTCCCGGGACAACAATCTTAATGAAGTCTGTGGAACCCTTTTCTCCCTCTATTCTATGAACTTCGATGTTCTCCAAACCCCTTTCCCTGAGGACTTCCGCAACTTTTTCTCCTGTGATATATGCACTGTCTAACAATTCATAGGCCTCTATTACTTGCTTCATCATTTTCGCTTACCCCCTAAACAATCTTTTTTCCAATTATTTCTTCGACTTGTTTCAAAATCTCAGGATCTTTAACTCCGGCACCTAAGATAATGTACTCTTTAGGTATTACAAGCAGGAGAACCTCATTCCCTTGTTTTACCTCCGCAGAAGTCAAGGGGAGTCCCGTTTGGAGATTTATCATAGTAATTAAATCTGGAAAAGTTCCATATCTTCTTCCTTCAGAGTCTTCGAGTGTCATAAATTCATTCCAGAATGTTATTTCATATTTTGTGTCGTTGCTTCCTTTCACGATCACTTTTCCGATGTCAAAGCCTCCTCTTGTTTCCAATGTAACCTGTTCTACTTCTCCCCTGTCTATGACTTTCCCACCTCCAAGATATCCTATTATCTTCTCAACCATTTGATCAACATCTGACATGTTCTCTTGGATTATTCTGCCAACTTCTATAGCCTGTGAAATAGCTCCTACTGCAGCATTTTCTTTTACGTACTCTGGGGTTACAGGATTTCTTGTTACTGCAACCAATCCTCCCGCCTGAACTGCCGCTTCTCTAATCATTTTTGCTGCTCTTTCTAGAGATCCCTTTGCGATTACTTCCACGTATTTTCCTCTTTCTTTGTTGCCCCCAACTGCAGTTTGAATCGAGATATAGTCTGGAATTCTATGTAATCCAATAGCACCCATAACTCCAGTGGGATGCGCTCTCCCATCTGCTGGAGCATCTACAATTGGGACTTCCAGTACTGCGGATTGTATCCACCCATTTATAGTGGAGTAGCCCCCGTTTTCAGACGATATTAGCCCCCCAAGAGGAACCTCGGCAACGTCCATAAAAAGCTCTGTGGATCTTATTTCGTGAACCGGAAGAAGATACCTCTCTTTAGCAGCGGGAGCACCTACCATCGAGGCTGTGGCGATATATTTATCCTTGGGAACACTATCAACATCCACTATAACCACATCTCCAAGCTCGATGGCAAGTTTTGCATGTTTTAGTCCTAACTTTGAATCTCCCCCGCCTCCGCCTCCAAAGAAAGCGCCACCGAGAACAGCCGCCTCAGCAAGCTTTTCATCAACCTTTATTTTCATTTGGCATCACCCCATGTGTCTAATCTTCTAAGAGAGTGTAAAGCCACAGCTCCTGCCGCAATTACCGGGTCAATAATGGGGATGCCTACCTCTTTTTCAAGATTAGGAGCAATCATAATTGTCGACATTCCGGTGCATCCCAAAACTATTACCTCAACACCTTTCTCTTTTAATCTCTTTGCAGCATTTATTGCTTCTTTTCGTCCCCAATCTGTCATCAAGTCAAGAGTATTTGAGACTCCATCTGGGTGGTCTTCGGCAATTAAGTTGTTGGCAAGAACTTCCCTTATTACTTTTGGAGTTTCCTCAGTTAGGTTGAGAACACCAATTTTCCTACCATATGCCAAGGCCAATGCTGAAGCAGAAGATCCAGCGCCGATAACTGGAACTGAGACTAATTTCTTAGCTTCTTCAACAGCAGGATCGGCTGCACAACTTATGATTATGGCATCAACTCCTTCGTTTTCAAATTCTTTCACCAAGCGCAAAATTTTTGGTTTTGCTTCTTCCTCGGTTTTTTTATCATATATTCCTTTCGGCTGGTTTTCGATGCATCTGCTAATTACTTTCAGCTCAGGGAAGGCTTCCTCGATAATCTTGCCATGGCGGCTAAGAAGATCTTCATCTTGGACTGTTAATACTCTTATTAGACCAATCGTGTATTTTTTCATTCATCACACCCAAAAAAGTGAAGATAAGCAACAGTATATATTCATTGTTGAACTAAAATTGTGGAAATATGCTAGTTACGTTGGATCATAACTGAGAAACATTATAAGCTAATGGACTAAAATTTATTAAGTCAAAAATACGATAAACAAAAATTGAGGGATAAAAATGAAGAAAAGATTATCAAAAAAAGATTGGCAAATTATAAGGCTTTTGAAAGAAAATGCTCGAATGAGTGATGCAGAGATTGGAAGAAGAATTGGACTTTCAAAATCCGCTGTTAGATGGAGAAGAATAAATTTGCAAAAAAATGGATGTCTCTTTATATCTGCCTATTTGAGGTTTGACAAACTTGGTTACAACTATGCATTCATACTGATTAAGCTGAAGCCCGAGATTCCAAAGGAACAGATCGTCGAATTTGAGAAGAAACTCATGGAAAATGAAAATACATTTGAAGTGTATGAAATATGGGGCGATTACGATATCCTAGTGGGCATGTTTGGGGAAGATATCTCAGACCTTAGAAAAAGGGTCGCAGAGATCGTACAAGGGGAAAGATGCATACACGAATATAAAGTATTATTTGGTGTGAAAACCCTGAAAGGTCTCGAAGTCCCCTTCAAGGATGCGCTGACTGACCTTTAAGATGAAAACGAAAAAGTTAGTTTCGGATGTCTCTTTGTCTGGGATTTCTTTTTCGGAGAATCTGCAGAATAGAATCCCAAGGGCTTATGGAGAGGTATGTTTTCGTTGACATAAAGCCAAGCTACATGACCCTAGGTTAATGGCAAAACTTTTTATTTTAATACCATCAACTTTGCCCTAGGCTGGAGGTGAGAGAATGAAATTCTGTCCAAAATGTGGGAGCATAATGCTACCAGATAAGAAGAAGGGAGTCTTCGTGTGCAGAAAATGCGGATACGAGGAACCTCTTGATCCTGAGGTAGCAAACAAGTACAAAATAACCCAAAAGGTTAAGCATGA
>JAGGWM010000165.1 GCA_021157445.1 Thermococcus sp.
GTTCACTTGACTTTGGACGAACAAGTGTGGACACTCGCTAAGGAAAGATTCCCTAACGTGAGCCGAACTGTTGAACAGCTCCTTAGGTTGGCTTTAAATCTTGAGCCGAGCCTTCAAATGGTTGTGATTTCGAATTGGGAGCGCCGGGGTAGCCTAGCCAGGGAAGGCGGTGGACTCGAGATCCACTGGGCTTTGTCCCGCCGGGGTTCAAATCCCCGCCCCGGCGCCAATGCTGAGCAAACAGAAACTATTCTTCTTTCTCTTGTTTCATTAGAGGCCTCCAAATAGAAAATTAAGGGCAGGAGAACAAAATTACGTTGTAATTAGAGCCCCGTCTTTTTCAACTATTACAGTATGCTCGGCTTGAGAAACAAGTCCTCCTCGTATTTCCTTTAGTATTGGATAACCATATAGCGCCCCGGCTTTTTCGAGCTGTATGAGTGCCATCCTCAGCTGTGCATCCGGCATGAGTTTTTGAACCCACCGGTATGCAAAGGGCAGGGTGGAAAAGTTCTCCTTAACATATCTCAAGAGGCTTCTCGCCTGAAGGAGCCTTACGGGTCGGTCTCTAACGTACATATATATCAGCGTGGGAGGCACTTCTATAACCTGTCCGGCACCGGTGGTTGCGAAGGGCTCTATCGCTATAACGTCTCCCTCTTTAAGCTCGTAGCCATCGTGCGGCCTGTAAATATTGGGTATTGAGATGCCCGTGTGAAGCTTGTACCTTTCTATCACGTGTCCGCTGAGGTTAACTATTGGATTAAAGCCTTTTCCTCTTATGGTGTCCTCTATGACCTTCCCGATTTCGTTTATCTTTACTCCAGCCCTAACGACGCTTATTGCATTCTCCAATGCTTCCCTTGAGGCTTCTATCAGCTCATCGTTCTCCATTCCTGCTCTAACTGTAAAAGCGGTGTCTGCTATGTAACCATCAACATGAACGCCAAGATCAACTTTTAGGTAATCCCCCTTTTGGAGAACCATTTTGTCCCCTATGTATGGGGTGTAGTGAGCGGCGATTTCGTTTATTGAGAGATTACACGGAAAAGCTGGTTTTCCGCCTAGCTCAATTATTCTGGTTTCAACAAACTCGGCTATCTCATAGAGAGATACCCCAGGCTTTATCAACTTCAAAACTTCTTCTTTAACCTTTTTTGCAATTTCACCGGCTTTAAGGAGATTCTCAATTTTGTCCTCCACTTTTACCACCTACGTTCACTCTCTATTTTGTTTTTAAAAAAGTTGTCTGATTTTCTCGAAAATTTTTTAACGCCCTATTCTCCTTAAACAATGTGGTGACTCAATGCTAGAGCTTCGGAAGTACATTAACATCGCCGATGACATCTTTGTCATAAGAAACCTCATAGGAGCGCTCCTTCAGGGTATAGGTGTTGCCTATCTAATCCCGGTCTTGATTACGTGGATTTACAGAGAGGAGATGAAGTACGTTTATTATTTTGTGATTCCGGGCTTGGCGTGTATCCTCTTTGGTGCATGGCTTGCTCGGCATTCTGAACACATAGAGGATGTAAATCTGAGGCAGGCCATGATTTCGGCAGCCTTTGTATGGCTTTTTGCGTCTTTTGTTAGTGTTGTTCCCTTCATGAAAATAGCAGGCATGAGTTTTGTTGACTCTTATTTTGAGAGCATGTCTGCTTGGACTGGAACTGGATTAACAATGATGCGCAATTTAGAAACCTATCCTCACATAATCCTCTTCTGGAGGGCGTGGATGCAGTGGCTTGGTGGAATTGGTATAGTCTTAGTTGCCCTGACCATTTTAATTCGTCCTGGAGTTGCTGCGGCGAGGCTCTACAAAGCGGAAGCGAGAACCGAGAGGATTCTTCCAAACTTGGCAAACACTTCAAAGATAATCTTCCGAATATATGCCGTTTTGACAATTGTGGGTGTTTATCTATACTATATAAACGGCATGGGGTTTTTTGATGCCGTGATACACTCAATGACGGGTCTTGGAACGGGTGGTATGAGCTCTCATGATCTTAGCATAGGGTTTTTCAACAGCCTCAGCATAGAGGCGGTTACGATCTTTCTTATGATAATGGGTGCGACGAACTTTACCGTTCATTATAAGCTTTTCAAAGAGAGGTCTCTCGTGCCCTTCTTCAGGGACATTCAGGTTAAATATATGTTCTTCTTCTTAGCTCCGGTCATTGCTCTTATTGGATACTCTCTCATGGTTTACGATGGAGTGCCAATTGGAGAGTCCTTTAGGGAGGCCATTTTTCATGCCGTCTCTGCAATAACGTGTACTGGCTTTTCTATATCCGATTTGTCCCAGTACCCGGAGCTTGCAAAGCTCCTCATAGGTTTTCTGATGGTGGTTGGAGGAGGTGCCGGTAGTACGGCGGGAGGTATAAAACTTATTCGCATCACCCTAACGTTCCAGAGCTTGAAGTGGACCATTCAGCAGGCTATTCTCCCTAAGGGGGCAGTCATAAAAAGGAAAATTGGTGACTATGTTTTTACGGAGGAAGACCTGCAGGAGGTTTTGGGGTTTACCATGACTTACATTGCTTTCCTGCTAATTGGAACGGTATGGGTCATGCTTAGGATTGGAGCCAGCCTAGCAGATGCCTTCTTTGAGGTTGCCTCGGCTCAGGGAAACGTTGGATTAAGCATAGGAATAACCTCGCCAGCGCTGCCTTTAGACGTTAAGATTCTCCTCATCCTTCACATGTGGATTGGAAGGCTGGAGATATTCTCAACCCTTGTGTTCATATTTGGTGTTGCCCTAATGGTGCCCAGAATCGTGGAGAGGAAGTGAACATGATAAGAGTGGAAGACTTGAGCTTTAAATACACTGGAGCAAAGGAATATTCCCTCAAGGACATCAGCTTTAGGGTTAAAAAAGGGGAGTTTTTAGGTATTTTGGGGGCAAGTGGAAGCGGTAAGTCTACGCTGTGTTTAACCTTCAACGGGATAATTCCCCATTCAATAAAAGGGGATTTTGAGGGCAATGTTTTTGTAAAGGGCTACAACACGAAGGAAGCAAGTGTGGCAGAGCTTTCGAAAATCGTGGGTCTTGTTCTTCAAAATCCTGACTCTCAGCTGTTTAATATGACGGTAGAGGAAGAAGTAGCCTTTGCCCTTGAAAACCTTGGTTTGAATGTGGAGGAAATAAGGAGAAGGGTTTATTGGGCGTTGAAAATTACCGGGCTTGAAGGGCTTGAGAAAGAATTTCCTCCGAACTTGAGCGGTGGACAAAAGCAGCGGCTTGTAATAGCGAGTGTCTTGGCCCTTAAGCCCGAAGTTCTCGTGCTTGATGAGCCAACATCCCAGCTCGACCCTATAGGCAGAGAGCAGGTTCTAAGCTTGATAACCCTTCTAAACAAGGAACAGGGGATTACAATAGTTCTGGTTGAACACAATACCGAGTATCTATTTGATTTTGCTAACAGAATAATAGTTCTTGATAAAGGTGAACTGGTGATGGAAGGAAAACCGAGGGAGATTTTTGAGGAGGCAGATTACTTAAGGAAACTTGGCATTAGAATCCCGGTCAGCGTAAAAATAGGGGCTGAATTAAAAAGAAGGAGGCTTCTTGAAAAAGCTGCCCTAAATGATAAAGAACTTATAAAGGCTATCAGAGCCCTGCTGAAGAGCTGAGCCTTTCCATTAGCAGCTCGAGATAAGATTTTCTCTCAAACTTTTCAACCCCTAAGGATTTCAAGATCTCCATGAGTCTTGGAACTTCTCTCTGCACTTCTTTTTCATCTTTTGCAAGTTTTTCTATCTCAACGAACTTCCCAAGCCCTTCAACCTCATCCAACGTAACGGTAACGCCCTTTTCCACGTAGTATTTTTCTCGGGTCTTTTTCACCGTGAGAACCTCTCTAAAGCCGAGAAGACTTAAAAGTTCAAGATATGTGTCAACGTCTTCAATGCTGACCTCTATTTCCTTTCTGCTCTTTGAAAGATTATCAATCTTTGGTCCCTTATACGTAAGAAACGCCTCAAAATGGCCATTAAAGCGCTTTATTCTTATCCTCAGTGCCTCATCAGTCTCTGAAAAATCTCTGCATGGATGATTGAAGTAAATGTCCTCATGAACCTCCTTTCTCATAAAGGTGAAGCTTCTCCTTACCCTCTCAAATACCTTATCATCTGCATACCCTTTGAGTTCGATCTCTATCATTCCCTTCCCTCCAGGTTTCTTTTCAGCTTATTCAAGCACCTTTTGCAGTAGTTTTTTCCTTTATAGTCGGTGTCAATTATTGAATTTGAAAAGTGCATTACGCATCTTGGGTTTTTGCAATGGGCAAGCCCAAACACATGACCGAGCTCGTGCATTGCCTCCTTTATGGCCCTCTCCTAAAACTTCCCCATCTTTTTCGTTATAAAATTCTGGCCTTAACCTTGCTAGGGATATTATAGCAGCTTTTAGGTATGGGTTAGCAAGCCCAAAAATGAAGTTCATTCCTTCCTCATAAAGATCCCCATCCGTGACACCCAAAACTGCCGAAAAGCCTTCTCTGTGCTCTGCAACTTTCATGAGGAAAA
>JAGGWM010000130.1 GCA_021157445.1 Thermococcus sp.
AATCAAGGGTATTCGTTGCATAAGCCAGAATAGTAACAGAAGTTGTTACTATGATTGGCAGTCCGCAGTGGGGACTCTAAACTCAAATATCACGAATGTGATAACTATTATCGGGGTGATGTAACTATGCCGAGACGACCCAAATATCCTCCGTATGTTAACATCAAAATCCCTCGGGATTTGGTTGAGGTTTGGGAAACAAACCTCATGGACATACTGTTTACTGAGAAAGAGGCTGAGATTGCCAAGAGAATAATAAAATACATCAAGGAGAACGAACGCATTTATCCAGATGAATATAAGCAGATAATAAACGGAAATGTGGAAAAGGTAAGATATTTCAGAGTTCTAAGGAAGATGGTCAGTTTAGGGCTCTTGAAGAGGGGCAAAGACTCTTCTTACATACTCAGCGAAGAATTCGCACTTAAGTTAGGAGCAATGCTCGAAAAGTGGAAAGCCATCACCGGGTGATGCTCAATGTTCATAAACTCCAAAGTATATACTACAAAACACAGGGCACAGTGTGGCTACACGTGGCCATGTGTGGCCACACCAGAGGGGGCATTGATATGGCTCAAAAAAGCAAAAAGAGGGTTAGAGCACCTATTCACATCACAATTGACCCGTTGGTGCTCGAGGTTTTGGATAAAGTCACAAAGAATAGGAGTCAATTCATTGAGGAGGCTGTGATAATGCGGCTTTCACACGAAAACTTGCTCCCAAAAGAAGTTGAAAGGATAGTGGCGGGCCGGACGGGATTTGAACCCGCGACCACCGGGTTAAAAGCCCGGTGCTCTAACCAGGCTGAGCTACCGGCCCTCGATAAGTTAGGGATTGTAATGCGCTTATAAATTTTTTGGTCTTAAATTGGATACTCTCAAGACAGGAATGTCAGATTTGAATCCCTGATGCTACCACAAAAAAGATGGAGGTATAAAGGCTGGGACTTATTTTTGGTTGATAGGGTACACTATTATTTTTGCTCTTGATTCTCTGGTCTAATTAATCTTCGATGGCTCTAGAAGGTGTTATCCTGACAGTACCTCGGCACCTATACAAAAAATTTTAATACTCTCCCAGCTAGAAATATATTAGGGCTGGATTGGAGGGCGACATATTATGGATCCGCGTTTTTTAAACACCCCCAGTTATATTGGAAAAAGCAAACAAAAACTGCTTAGATATCTTTCCCGGGCATATCCTTTGCCAGCTTATCTTTCAGAAATCGCTAGAGCTACAAATTTAAGCATACAAGAGGTCAAAGATATGCTCTTGGGAACAGGTTTTACACATCAAGATGACAAATCACTTGTGGAATTAGGGTTAGTTGAGATTGTTGAAGGAGAAGGATTTAAATATTATCGCTTATCCGAGGAGGGAAGAAGATTTTTGGATTTTTTGGAATCTCAAGATTTCAGAGAGAAACCCTTTTTTCAAAAAAATGATGTAAAAAGCCTAATTCGTGTCCTTGATACAACGCTATCTTTTGCCGTGGACTTAGCACTGTTTGATTTACTCAAACTTGGCTTGAAGTATGGAGTATTTCATGCAATAAGTGAGAAAAAGCATTATGCAGATGCCTTGGTGGATATCCCCGTTAGAAATAAAATTCTGCTCAAAACAATGTTAGAGACGTACACAACACTTGGATTTGCGGATAGTGCATTTAATAGAATTTGGGGCAGGAGTATAGATTACAATCTAAAATTGGACGCAAAATCTCTGTCATATCTTGCTCCTGATGTAATCCCCATATTTGATAGAATGTTTGAATTTGTGGAAGTCTCTCTAAATTCCAAATCTCCAGCAAGCTTTATGGACTTTGATAAGAATGCAGAGTTTTGGGACATGCGCCTCAACAGTCAACTAACGAAAATTTACCGGGCAATTATCAGAGAGCTCGGTGAAATTACCAGGGGTAAGAGAGTTCTGGATCTTGGATGTGGCTCCGTATCTCCAGAAGAGATTGGAAAAGCAGTTGGCTATGAGGGATTATATATGGGAGTTGATTTTTCTCATAACCTTTTAGACATTGCAAAAAGACGCGTGAAAAGAAATGGGTTGGACTGGGTGATATTAAAAGAGATCGATGTTCAGAAGGTTAAGCCGAAAGGAGAGTATGATGTAGTGATAATGAGTTTTCTTTTAGAATATATCCCAGCCATTCAGCGTGTTATAAACAGTGCTGTTAATGTCTTGAGTGAAGGAGGAAAACTTATAATAGTGGAGCCTTTTAGAGAGAATTATCCCGGAATTGAAGCTTGGGAATTTTTTGAAAAATTAACAAAAGAATTTGTCAAATTTCCAAGCAGAAATGAAATTATATCTTCGCTGGAAGCTACCGGCCGGACTTTTAGAGTTGAAGAATTCGGAAAAAGCGTTCTTGTAATTGAAGTTCTATAACAACCAAAGCAGTTATAAACCCAGTAAGTTTTCTCCTCTTAGGTGAGATAATGAGAAAAGGGCCGGTATTTCTGGGTAAAGCCCACATTTATTGGTGTGGGAAATGCAATGTCCCCCTAATAAGCGAGAAATGTGATATCCATGGCGAGGGCTTTAGAGTAGATCTAACTCCTCCCGCAGATGTGAGGTTTGCCTTTGAAAAGGATCTGGAGTTCATTAGACGTGAGTTTAAAGGCCACTACGGCGTTGACGTTGGTGAGATAATTGACGGCAAAATTGTGCTTTTGAACAAAACCCCTGGGGAAGATGATGTATATGAAATAATTGTCGACGGTTACATCTTTGGATGGCTTCGCTTTGATCCGCTTGAACTTAGGTGGAAGCCCGGATTGAAAATTGAGGGTGCAACAGCTCTGTGGAAGCACTTTGGAAGGAGCATGAAGAAATGGGTTATAGTGGATAGGGGAGCAAAGGAGCCTATAAAAAATGGAGCAAACGTTCTGCCTGTGGGGATTATTGAGGCGGAAAAGAGCATTAGAGTAGGAGACGACGTCATTGTAGTCTGTGATGATGAGGTTATCGCTACTGGGATAGCCAAGAAGGATTATGAACGGCTGAGTGATAAAAAAGAGCGAGGAACCGGAATAAAAACAAGGCACCAGAAAAGGGTTCAATATCGAGAAGGTAAAAAGGCAACCATGGAGGATGTAATAAAAGCCAACAGGTCTGCGCTAGAAGAGAAAGTTAAAGAGGCCAGAGCTTTTATGAGGAAAACTGTTCAAAACACAAATAAACCAATTGCCGTTGCCTTCAGTGGTGGAAAAGACAGCTTGGCTGTTTTGGGTTTGGCTCTTGAAGAATTCGAAGATTTTACGGTGTTCTTTAATAACACTGGAATAGAGTTCCCAGAAACCATTGAGTACGTAAAAGAAATCGAGAAAGAGCTCAAGAAGAAAAACATAAAATTTATCATAGCGGACGCAGCCAATGCCTTCTGGAATTCCCTTAGTGTTTTTTCACCTCCGGGAAGGGACTACAGGTGGTGCTGTAAGGTCACAAAGCTTGGTCCAATAACATTAACGATAAAGGAGCACTATCCAGAAGGCGTCCTGATGTTTGTCGGCCAGAGAAAGTATGAAAGCATGCAGAGATACAAACAGCCGAGGGTATGGAAAAATCCATGGGTGCCCAATGAAATTGGCGCTTCTCCAATCTTTCACTGGAACGCTCTTGAGGTGTGGCTCTACATATTCTCCCGTAAGCTGAAATACAATCCCCTTTATGAGAATCGCCTAGATAGAATCGGATGTTTCATGTGTCCGAGCTCTTCTTTGGCTGAAATTCAAACGCTAAAGGAAGAGAAACCCCAATTGTGGAAAAAGTGGGAAAATGAGCTTAAGAAGTGGAAAGACCGCTTTGGAATGCCGGAGGAATGGATAACCCACGGCTTCTGGAGGTGGAGACGGTTAACCAAAGGGCAAAAAGCCATTGCAAGAGAACTTGGGGTTGAAGTTCCAGAAAAGAGAACCTGGGAACCTATAAGATACTCGCTTGAAGAAAGAAACGGAGAGTTTATCCTCAAAATAAACACAAAGATAGTCCTAGAAAGAATTGAGGAAGTAGCCCCAATATTGGGAGAAGTAAGTAAAGAGAGAGACTCCATAAAAATAGATAGTATTGTGTTTACGAAGGAAGAGGTTAGAGCAAAGAGCAGGGAAGATGCCGTAAGGGCATACTATCTAATAAAGAGGGCATATGAGTGTGTCGGATGCGGGGTATGTGTTGGGAAATGTCCAGAAAATGCTTTAAGAATAAACCCCCACACAAGAAAGATAGAAGTTGACTCTGCAAGATGTATCCACTGTGGGGAGTGTATGGAGGTATGTCCACTGTTAAAAATAAAAAACCCTCAAGAAGGAAGTCAGCTTTAATAGCTTTATCATTTTTCTTGCTCCTGCTCTCTGACTCTGTAGTTTCCCAAGAGTATGAATACGACTTAGATAGCTACTCCCTTTATTTCGATATTCTGGAAGGTTATAAGGTTAAAGAGACTATCGAACTTTTGATGTCTCCAAACGTGCCAATTTCTCATTACACCTTCTACTCTGAATACCCAATTGAAAGTCCAGAGGCGATAATTGAAATCAACGGTAAGACTCAGATAGCCAACATAAGTGTTTCCAAAATTGTGGGGGATATAAATGCCATCTATATTGAATTCCCCGAGGTTTCACCCGGGAGCAGATTAAAGATAAGAATAAGCTTTTACTCGGAAGGAATGCTCCAAGACGTCACCGGAAAGAAGCAGTTTTCATATTATGTCAAATTCAATCAACCAGTAGGATATTTCTATGCAAGACTGTACGTCCCTAAAGGTTATGCAATTCTATCTCCCATAGTCCCATCCCCGGATAAGGTTGAAAGCACAGGAAATGCCTTGATTTTGGAGTGGAAAAAAACAGACGTTAGGCCAGAGGAGGAGTTTTATTTTATAGTGGGGTTCTCGGAAGAGGTAAAAAATCAGTTTCCATTAATGATGTTTCTGACAACGATTTTTATAACCTTCTTGGGCGGTTTTGTTGCTGGAATCCTCTATAAGGGGAAAGAAAAAAGTGCGATTGACCTGAGGTCGGATGAAGAGAAGGTTCTTGAACTGCTTAAAGAAGGCCCACTCCACCAGAGTGAACTTGTAAAGCGGCTTGGTTTTTCAAAGGCAAAGGTCAGCCTTCTGTTAAGGGATATGGAAAAGAAAGGGTTAATAGAAAGGGTTAAAGAGGGAAGAACATATCTCGTTAGGTTAAAAGAAAGCTGAGCTAATCTTTATAAAGAGAACTCATCCAAAGCGGAAAGGTGAGTAAAAATGGAAGAATATTTTGTATGCCCTGAATGCGGAAGCGAGGAAGTTGAAGTGATATCGGAGAGAGGGAGAGAAGTGAAATTAAGATGCAGTGAGTGCGGTCATGTGTGGCAGATCACTTTAAGCAAGCTTATTAAGATCCCAGTAATAGTCAGCAAACATGAAAGAAGCTTCAAGAGGTTTGCAGAGCTTCCCGGGGATGAAGAGATAAAAGTGGGGGATATAGTGGAACTTGAGGATGACGAAGTCAGGATTACTGGAATTGAACTGGAGGAGAATAAAAGAGTTGAAAAGGCTCTAATAAGGGAAGTTAAGACGCTCTGGGGAGAAAGCTTGACCTATCCAAAGATCATCGGGGTTTCCATTTACCTTCCCAAGGGCATCACCCAGTCATTTAAAGTCAAAGTTGACAGAGAGGAGGAGTTTGCAGTTGGAGAGGTTCTCGAGGTTGGAGGCTATACATTCAAGATAGACAAAATAAAAACGGAAAATAAAATGCTAAGGCACGGAAAAGCTAAAGCGGATAAGATAGTTAGAATCATGGGGAGGCCGATAAGGGCAAGGGCAAGCAGAAGCCTCGAGATTTATAAAGGATACAAAGGGGAATAACCTCCACAAACTTAAAATCCTTCTTTTGCAATTTTTATATGTGAAGGCTATGGAAGAGAATGAGCTGTATAGAAAATGGATGAGGCTTGTTGAAAATCTTGAGCGGGAAGGAATAATTAAGAGTGAAAAAGTAAAGAGGGCATTTCTTAGGGTTCCCAGATACAAGTTCGTCCCTGAGAGATATAAGGAATATGCTCACGTTGATGAGCCTCTTCCAATTCCCGCCGGACAGACAATAAGTGCCCCTCATATGGTCGCTATAATGCTGGAACTTGCCGAGTTGGAAGAAGGAATGAATATCCTTGAAGTGGGAACTGGCAGTGGGTGGAATGCCGCTTTGATTTATGAACTCGTTAGACGAGATGTCTATACAATAGAGAGAATTCCGGAGCTTGCCGAATTTGCCAAAAGAAATCTTGAAAGAGCTGGCTACAAGGACAAAGTGCATGTACTTATCGGCGATGGGACCAGAGGATTTCCGGCAAAAGCACCCTATGACAGAATAATTGTCACTGCTGGAGCCCCCAAAGTTCCCAAGCCTTTAATAGAACAGCTTAAAGTAGGGGGCAAGATTTTAATCCCTGTAGGAAGCTACCACCTATGGCAGGAGCTCCTTGAGGTTATAAAAATAAGCGAGGACAACAAGATCAAGATAAAAAACCACGGGGGAGTGGCGTTTGTACCGCTAATAGGAGAACACGGATGGAGGGGATGAGATGTACCTTATAGCTTTTGATCTCGAAGGAACCTTGGTGAAATCCAAATCAAGTTGGGTTGAGCTTCATAAGAAGTTTGGCACCTGGGACAAAGGAAAGGAATATGCCGAGAGG
>JAGGWM010000086.1 GCA_021157445.1 Thermococcus sp.
TCACCTCTCTTATTGTCAGAAATCTGTAAAAATTTAAAGTTTTTAAGCTTTATTTTGACGTAAAAATGTTAAAACCATATGAAGCATTATTTCCCTTTGAAAGCCTTATCGTTCATGACGAGAGGATGTCAGTGCTGAGTATAAAATCCAGCCTCCACGTAATTGTCTCCCTTTATTATATAGCTGATGAGTGAAGCTTGCACATTGCTAGTAAGTCTCCTTGTGCTGTATCTGTCAACTCCAGCCACAATAAGGACTAAATTCTTCTCATTCCAAGGATTTCTGATAACTTCAACAACTCCGAGTGGATATTCTTGGGGGATGGGAGCATCTGTTGAAAGCTCCTCAATTGGAAGCTTCCCAAAGGAAGTAAAGAGAAAAGCAGAAAACTTGTTAACTAAACTGGAATCTCGTTTTAATCTCCAAGTCCTGTTTAAAACAAATTTAATCGGCATTTTGTTTCGGAGGCTTTTTGTCAAGTTGTTGGCAACCGGACCGCCCACAAGGATTAAATTCTCTTTCAGGTCTTCGTCTGTAAGCTCCTTATCACTTTTAACTATGATTGTTGGCGAAACGCCGTAAGCCCTAGAGAACATTTTGTTTAGATTATCCCTTAGCTGGAATGTCGTTTCCTTATCGTATCTATTACCTTCCTCATCTGGATTCTGAGTTCCATAAACTAGGATTATCCTTCCCTTAGCATACACCTTATCCAGAAACCAGAACACTGTAACCGGAACTTTTTGTCTGAAGTAAAGTGTCACATTATTTGGAGTAGCCAATTCTTGCAGATGCTCAATTAAGGTGGGAAGATAATCGGAGAGTGTTTCATTGGGTCGCTTAGTTTTTTCAAAAACCTTGAATTCCTTAACAACATCATCAACTAGATAGTAACCAATTGCAAGGTCAGAAAATTTCTGATACTTTACGATCTTTGTTAGATTATAGTGGGTTGTTAAATAGAGAGCAAATGATTCAGTAAAAAGCTCATGCCAATAGTAATTACTGGCGTAATGCAGGGGGTCTCTAGAAGTCACAGTTGGAAACTCTTTTTGGACTTCTTCGACAAAGTACGTCAAGTTCCTAAAGAGCGTGGAATGAGAGTTTATAAGGGGATTAATATAGGGATGGGTGAACTCATGAAGGATCGTCCTCACTCGGCCTGAGGGATCACTAGAAACCGACATCACACAGGTTATCGAGTCCAAACCACATTTAACATGTGCATGAATCCACAACGAGTATGAGAGTTCTACTCGATACTCACTATAGCTGTATCCGAAAAATTCAATAAATTTTTGAGGGAAATCCTCTGGTATTACATCCATTAAAGGTTTCACAGTCTTCTCATAAGTTTCTCTGTGAGAGTTGTAAAATTGAATAAAATTGCTCTCCTTTGCAAAATCCGAAAGTTGTCGATAAAACTCAGATAAAGGCAGGTTATCCTCACTAAAGTTGCCAAGATAAGGCATGGTAGCTAGGTTTCCCGCGAAATCTGCAATAAAATGATCCTTTAGATAGTATGGCTGGTCTTTTGGCATTATTTCTCTTATCAGCTCTACTGCTGGATGTTCTTTGTAGGGAGCAAAGTACGTTAGAACGTCATCAATGTAGCTCTGAGGGGCAATTACAAACTCATCACTTCCATTAAACGCTAGAATGTAAACCACAGCAAACAGTTCTAGGTTCGGATTAACTTCGACAGTCATTTGGTGTTCTTGAGCCTCTCCGGGAGGAAGTGTTGATAAGAAAATCAAACTTGTAACGATTAGTGAAATAATTTTCATTACTTGCATCGCCTATCACTCTGTTGTTATTTTAATGCCATCAACGTTATATTTTTTGTTCTCATTCGCCATTCATTCGTTTGAGTTGAGGGTTATTTTCAAGGGTTTGCTGTTTAATTCAAATCGTATACTTCGGCACAAGAATAAACCAGTGGAGTGATGCTTGTCCGACTTTTTAATGGATAACCACAAAGCTATTAAACTCTTAATGCATTATAGTTTTATGCATAAAACTATAAGGTGACAACATGTTCGTGGACAGAAGGATTGAATTAAAAGCATTGCATTCTGCTTATGACTCATTAAAAAAAGGAGAGAAAGTTAACATCGCCATCATTGGACCGAGAAGAGTCGGAAAAACAGCACTTCTTCTTGAATTTAAGGAGAAAACTCAAGGAGTAATTCCATACTTAAACTTACAGCGGGTTGGGAGCTTGGAATCTTTCATCTTTGCATATACACGAGAACTTCTATATGAACTTGCCAGTGCCTTGGATATGAAGACTGAGAGAAGTGAGCTCTTAACATGGGATGACTTACTCATCCTCTCGGCAAATCTTAACGTTGATAGAGAGGTTAAGGCCATCAAAGAGGGAACTCTTGAGACTCTTTTTGAAATGCAGGAGTCAATTTTAGAGAAAACAGAACAAAAAGCCGTTTTCATTTTGGATGAATTTCAAGAGGTCCTTAACTTTAAAGGCTTCTTAGAGATGATGCGTGCTGTTACGGAAAAGCAAAGGAATATCGCGTACTTTGTTTCAGGCTCTGCTGTAAGAATGATGGAGGAAATTTTAGCTCCAAAAAACCCCTTCTTTGGTCAATTCAGGCGGATTTATCTTAGGGGCCTACCAAAAGAAGACACAATAGTGCTTGCAAAAACAACTCTGGAAAGATCTGGGGTTGATACTACTCACTCAGCGCTTGAGTTGATTTACAACCTCACTCAAGGCCACCCGTTTTATGTTTTAGCTCTGTGTAGGCGTCTAATTGAAGAGGGCTTTGAAAAAATTAGACGTAAAGACATTCACTATGCTTTTCTCACTGAACTTTTGAGCGAAAAGGGGGACATTTACATGCATCTCGAGTATCTCTTCAACGAATCGCTCTCAAGAGCGTATAAAGGCCCAATACACAAACAAA
>JAGGWM010000137.1 GCA_021157445.1 Thermococcus sp.
AGGGCCTCTTTAGGTTTAAATTTAGCTATCAGCGCTCCTGCTCCACAGCCTGAGATTTTTCCTATTATCGCTATTAGGGAATATAGAATTGCAAACGCCCCTGCATGTAAAAGAACTCTAATGTCCGTCTTTATTCCAATTCCCACGAGGAAGACAGGAACGAAAAGGGAGTAAGAGATGGTTATCATCCTGTCACTTATTCTCTTTGCCTCGTCTGTTTGTGCTATCAACACTCCTGCTAAATACGCCCCGGTTATCCCTGCTATCCTAAACTGCTCAGCTATATATGCAAAGATAAGGGCTAAAGCAAGGGCAAATGCTGTCAACGTTTCCGGTAAGTCGATTCTTTCGGAGAGGAGCAGGATTTCTTTAACAATTGGTCTTCCAACAAGCCAGCTAACTACAAAGAACACCGCTATTTCTCCAATTAAAATTCCCAGATCCTCTATGTAAACATGCCCCTTTCTGTGCATGGCAATTAGGGTTGTGAGAACTATAATCCCAAGTACATCATCAACGACAGCACTGGCCAAAATAGCCGTTCCTTCCTTCGTACGGAGTCTTTTCATCTCCATTAAGATGCTTGCGGTTAATCCAACACTTGTAGCGGTTAAAACCCCTCCCAGAAACAAGGCTTCGGTTCTCTCATACCCAAACCATTCGGATAGATAGTAACCCATCGCGAAAGGAACCACAACTCCACCAAGGGCGATAAGGAAAGCAGGTACTCCAACGCTCTTGAATTCCTCAACGTCTGTTTCAAGACCGGCAAGAAATAGGAGCAAAACCACACCCATCTCACTTATTAAATGAACCCCTTCAGAATAGCTTACTATGTTTAAAATAGAGGGCCCAATAAGCATTCCCCCAATAAGCTGACCAAGAGCTCCCGGCATTTTGACTTTTGTGGCTATGTATCCAAACAGTTTAGCAACTATCAGGATCACTGCGAGTTCAAGGAACACATCCATGTTTTTCATCTCCCGCTGATTAAAGCGCAACAATCCTGATAAGCCGAATTATGTCCTTAACCTCCAGCAAGCCGTGAACCTTTTTCTCATCGTCAATAACAGGCAGGTGGTGTTTTCCGGTCTCCGTCATAAGCTTAATAGCGTGCCCAAGGTTATCCTCTACGTGAATGGTTATCGGCTTTGTTACCATTATGTCTTCTATCTTGGAAGCACGGGTTAATGTGTATTTTTTCAGCAAACCTAAACCGACGACTGAATACCTTCTCGGCGTTGTAAAAAAGTGTAGGAGATCTTTCATCGTTATGAATCCAAGGAGTTTTCCATCTTCATCAACAACTATTGCAGAGGTTTCTTCGCTTGTGAATTTGCCAATTAGAACTGTTAGAGGATCCTTGGGGTGAACCGTTAAAAATTCTCTGTCCATAACTAGCTTAACCGGCACTTTGGAGATGTACCTAATGTTATGGCTCAGCTCCTCCTTTCTTTGAAGCATCATATGGCGTTTTTTACCGACGATTATTGATATCTTTTTATTTTTCGCGTCCTTGGGTTTGCCTGGAAAAGGGTCGTTCACGTTTACCCCCCATAATTTTTGTTCGCTTTCCACTTAAAATTTTCTCTAAAAGTAAAAGGCTCCCTTTCACAGGGGACTTATATACATATACAAGGCAAAAACCTAAAGAAAATGCTCTTGATTAACCTTCTATCAGGCAAAAAGTTTATAAGATGGTTGTACCCAAACATCGGTAAGGGAAATATGAATTTTGCCGAGAGGTTTGATGTTGTTATAATAGGTGCAGGCCCTGCAGGTCTTTTTGCGGCTTATGAGCTTGCAGAAAAAAGCAATCTGAAAATTGCAATTTTTGATGAAGGTGGAGATATAGAGCAGAGAATATGTCCCATGGACGAACTTGGCTACTGCATTGGATGCAAGCCCTGTCACATAATGAGTGGTGTAGGCGGTGCAGGCGGACTTAGTGATGGGACGATAAACCTGAGGCCCGATATCGGAGGAAACTTAACGGACCTTACAAAGGACGAAAACTATTCTTGGCAGCTTGTGTGGGAAGTTGATCAGATCTTCCTAAGGCACGGTGCTCCCAAAGGCGTTTACAAGGGAAATGAAGATGAAATCAGGAAATGGGAGAGAAGGGCTGCTCAGGCAGGGGTGAAGTTTATACCAATAATTCAACGCCATATTGGCTCAGATCATACAAAGGAAGTTATAAAGAGTATTAAAGACTATCTGCAAGCCAAGGGAGTTAAGTTTATTCTGTGGACAAAAGTTGAGGAATTTAAAAAAGGAGAAATCAGGGCAAGAAGAAGGAGAGATGTATTTACGGTCAAGGCCAAGTATATAATAGTCGCCCCCGGCAGGGGAGGAGCAGAGTGGTTCCATGATGTTGCCCAAAAGATTGGACTAAAGGCCAGACACGGGCCGATAGATGTGGGAGTTAGAGTGGAAGTACCGGCAATAATAATGGAACCGATAACCAGAATAAACCATGATCCAAAGTTTCACATCTACACAGACACTTACGACGATTTTGTGAGAACCTTCTGTACAAATCCGAACGGTTTTGTTGTTGAAGAAAAATATGATGGCTATGTTGGTGTGAACGGCCATTCCATGAGAGATAAAAAGAGCAACAACACCAATTTTGCATTCTTAACTAGGATTGAGCTCACTGAGCCTGTTGAGGATACCACAGCCTACGGCAAAAGCATAGCCCAACTCGCCACGACTATAGGTGGTGGAAAGCCAATACTTCAAAGGCTTGGCGATTTAAGAAGAGGAAGAAGAAGCACGTGGAGCAGAATAAAAAAGAGCGACGTTGAGCCAACTTTAAAACATGTTACTCCCGGAGATATAGCAATGGCATTGCCCCACAGGGTTGTGACGAACATCATTGAAGGGCTTGAGAGGCTTGAGAAGGTAATTCCCGGTGTTGCAAGCGATCACACTTTGCTCTATGCTCCGGAGATAAAATACTATGCCATGAGAGTTGAGGTTAATGATCTGCTTGAGACCAGCATAGAGAACATATTCGCTGCAGGCGATGGAGCTGGATTAAGCAGAGACATAGTTAATGCCGCTGCTACGGGCCTTTTGGCTGCAAGAGGGATATTGATCAAAGAAGGATTATATACAGAGAGGGAGTTTAAAAAGCCGGGCAATTGGAAGAAGACTGTTGAAAGCTTGGAGGCATAAAGGCAAAGATTTAAATTTGCCTCCCTTTTTCTGATTTTGGTGAGGCTATGAAATGCAGGGTCTGCGGGGAGAAAGCATTTATAAAACTCCATTATCCAAAAATGTATCTTTGTGCTGATCACTTCGTGGAATATTTTGAGAGAAAGGTTAAGAGAACAATTGAAAGATACAAACTCCTAAAGCCGAATGAAAAAGTTCTTGTGGTCGTTAGCGGAGGAAAGGATTCAGCTGTTACCGCTTACGTTCTTAAAAAGCTCGGTTACAATGTGGAATGCCTCCATATAAACCTCGGCATAGGTGAGTACTCAGAAAAAAGCGAGCAATATGTACGAAAACAGTGCGAAGTTATAAATGCACCGCTCCATATAGTTAGAATCAGGGAGCTTTTGGGATGGGGAATTGGTGAAGTAAAGACAAGAAGACCAACATGTTCTTACTGTGGTCTTACAAAGCGCTATATCTTCAACAAATTTGCCCACGACAATGGATTCGATGTTATAGCAACGGGACACAATTTGGATGATGAGGCGAGCTTTATATTTTCCAACCTCATGAACTGGAACACAGAGTATCTGGCAAAGCAGGGGCCGCTTTTACCAGGGGA
>JAGGWM010000073.1 GCA_021157445.1 Thermococcus sp.
ATGAAGCCAATTATTATGCCAACCGTGGAGTACCCTTTCCAGAATTTTCTATACTTCGTTCCAACTTTGTCTATAAAATCGACAAATCTTTTAGTTCTCCATATCGCAACGAAGGCACCAATTTGTAGCCCTTCTTCGCTTTCTTCGGCTTTTCTTCCAAATGCAAGATACAGAACTCCCCAGAAGCCAAGTATTAAAGCTATTGCTGCAGGCAGGTTCACCATTTTGCTCACCTAACTTCAGTCCTAAAAGAGGTTTAAAAAGATAGTGCATAGCCTTAAAAACAAAAGCCCTCAAGAAAAATATGCGATGATGAGTGATGGGCGAACCGAAGGATGAGGATGGAAAGGTGATCGCTGAGCGTTATTTTTGAAAGTTCCATTTTTCATTTCCATATCTCTCTTCTATAAGCTTTTCTGCAAGTTCAAGCTCATAATCTGTAAGTTTTCCCTCCTCAAGGGGAAACTCCTCAAAGAACTTCACCTTCAATAACTCATAAACTTCATCTCTGCTGAGCTCTACCCCTTCTCTTTCTAGTGTTGTTACCCTTTCCCATATGCTTGAAACGCCCTTATCTTGTAGCTTTTTCTGGGAAACCTTGAGTACTGAAGCGAGAACTTCAAGCCGAGTTGCATACATGAAAGTGCCATGCTGTAAGATAATTCCTTTTCTTCTCGTTTGAGCAGACCCACTGATTTTCTTACCATTAGCTACTATATCATTCAGCCCAGCAAATCCTCCCTTTATTCCTACTTCATCAAGCGCTTTGACGAGTGGGGCAGCTAAGAACCTATAGCTCTTTTCTATATTCTTCAAGCTCTCGTGAAAATCCTCTCCTATGATTACGCTGTAGGTTATCTCCCCGTAATGATCGTGAAACACACTTCCCCCGCCTGTAATTCTTCTCACCACGGGAATGTTAAGCTCCCTGCACCTTTCTAAGTTAACATCGTGCTCAATACTCTGAAATCTGCCAATAGTGATGGAGCTCGGTTTAAAGACGTAAAGTCTCACGGTATCCTCCACTTTTCCTTCAATTCTTGCCTTCATTATTGCCTCATCTATTGCCATCTGCACTTCAGGTCTTGCAACTATTAGGGGAATAAATCTCATACCATCACCAAGGAGTGAAGAGAGTTAGGACTTAAAAATGTGTGTGCTTGAATAATAAAGGTAGGATGGGAAAGGTTCGGTCAGAGGCCGATTAGTTCATCACTCATCAGCAACCTACCTTTCACATCATCCCAGTCCAAGTCTTTCTCTCACAATGAGAGGGGGATATCCAATTTTTGGAAAGACAAGCAGTGCTTTTGCCTCAATGGCTTCCTGGGGGATGCATGGGAGGACATCTCCTTCGGCCAGGCTTATATAGTCTTCAAGATATGGGAACTCCTTTATGTCAAGGGGATAGAAATCATGTATCCAGTTGTTGTCTCCTTGAATGACAAAGCACCTTTTTCCATTGTACTCAATTATATTCCTAACCCTGTGAATTATTGGATACCTTGTATATGGCCTTCTGTAAACCACAACGTCTCCTACCTTTATCTCGCTCGGGGGAACTCCTTTGAGAAGAACCACATCTCCCCGATAAAACGTTGGTTCCATTGAACCGCTTATTACAATAACGAGTGGCGAATCAGTGTGAAGGACAACCTTTAAACCATTATGCACGGCAAAAACAACCACAAGACTTATAACCAGAAATGCAATGTCCCCTTTCCATCCACTTAATAGCTTCTCCTCCATTTCAACTCCTCCATGATCGTTCTAATTTTTGCTGGTATTGATCCTATGGCAGTGCAGGTTTCCAAACTTATTCTCTTCCCGTCGGTGATATCTAAATGATAGTTAGCCAACTTAAAGATTTCCTTCGGTAATCCATGTCTCCCAAGTCCTACAATCAGCATAAAGCTCTCCCCTTTGAGTGCCCTTTCTGCAAGATGACGTGGAGAGATCTCCTTGTTCTCGTTGGGTTTTCGTGTAGTTGCCACAATGTGCCCAAACTGAGGAGGAAAACCTCCTTTTGGAAACTCAAGGAGATGAAGCTTATTGGTTCTTGCAAGCTCCAAGAGGTACTTCCCACCTTCTCCGATGGTTGTACTTTGGGATATCCCCTTGGCTATTTCCACAGGCTTCTTTTTTTCAAAGGGAAACCCTATAAGGGCAAGATGAAAATCAAAGGCATAACAGATAGGAGCTGCCCTAGCGATGGCTCTTAGATGGGCCTCGTGAAGCTTCTTAGGATCGTATGAATTGTAGAGTGCCAAGGTAAGCATCTCACTCCCCTATATTAAGAAAGTGGGAACGTTTATTAAGTTGTTTCTCCAATATATTTTTTGATGGCAATGGTCGAGATTGATGACATTGTATTTTTGGTGAGGAATGGAAAATATGAAGAGGCATTGGAGTTAGTTAACAATTTAACCAATAATTCGGATAAAGTATCAGCTCTTAGTATTATGGCCAAGGAGATTTATCCACAAGATATGGAGACAGCTTATGGTTTTTTGGAAGATGCAGAGTACTTTTCCAAGAAAATTAAAGACAGAGGAGAGAAAGCGAAAGCACTCGCAAATATTGCCTTCGTATATTACGAAATAGGGGACACAGAATACGCTATGGAGATGTTTAACGACGCAGTAAAGGAAGCGGAAAAAATAAAGAAGCTCGAGGATCGGATATATCCTCTGGCAAGTGTTGCGTACTATCTAGGCATTTCTGGACTTGTTGATCTCTCAATGGATCTATTTGAGAGGGTGTTTGATATAGTGGTTAACCTAAGGGTAAACTACGTAAAGAAAACTGAGTACTTAATAGACCTGGGCAACATAATAGAGAACGTTGGAGATGAGCTCCCCTCGGAAGAAGCACTTAAATTTTACGAAAGAGCTCATGATTTGTTTGAAAAGCTCCACGTACCTGCGAGAGCTGCAACCGTTGAGAGGAAAATCGACCTAGCTAGGACTCTTATCACAGTTGGTTTACCTGAAATAAGAAAAGCCATCTCCGAGGGAAAATATATCTACGCCACCAAGTTAATTATAAGGACATTCAACGATGAGAAGATATTTATTGGTCTTTTAGAAGTAGCACTATGGATGAAAAAGAACGAAACCCTTGGATATAGTCACATCGTTGAAACTGCCCTCAAATATCTACAGGAACTTCAGATATCCGAGCGCTATCTACATTATGTGATCAAAGTATTAACCGAGCTTGAAAGATTTGAGGAAGCGTTAAAGCTTTCCATAAATCTCGAAGATGTGGAACTACGCTCCGAACTTCTGGCAGAGATAGCCATTGGAATGTTAAAGAGCGGGGAAGTGGAGGGTGCTTTCAAGATAGCCGGTTTGATACCAGATATCCACATCCGCACCGCTACAGTGGCGGAGCTAAGAAAAATACTAAAATACTAAAGGTAATAATTGAGTGGGGTGGAAAGATGATATTTGATGCACATTCTGATTTACCAACCTATATCTATGAGGAAAGAAAGAATGGCAATGCAGTTCTGGAGAGAAACTTTGAAAGGTTCTTTGGGGACGCTATAAAGTCGCGGGTAATGGCCATCTGGACGCCACCAGAAAAAAGAGCCATGGCTTTGAGATATGCCTTAGAGGTTTTGAACAATTTCCACAAAGACGTCATTGAAAGCCAAAGCTTTGAGATTGTGACCAGTGTAAAAGACATGAGAAACGCCATTAAGAATGGGAAAGTTGCACTCTGGCTTGGGCTGGAAGGTGGAGAGCCAATAGAAGACAGCTTAGACCTGCTTGAAGTATTTTACGCCTTGGGTTTAAGAGTTCTAACGCTAACGTGGAGTCTGAGAAATGCAATTGGGGATGGTGTCTTTGAGAGGACAAATGGAGGCTTAACCAACTTCGGCATAGAAGTGCTGGGAAAAGCGGAAGAGCTCGGCATAATTGTGGACGTGAGCCATTTAAATGAGCAGGGCTTTTGGGACGTTATTGAGACAACGGCATTTCCAATCATAGCATCCCATTCAAACGCCTACTCCCTTTGTCCCAATCGCAGAAATCTTAAAGACGATCAAATAAAAGCCATAGCGGAGAGGGACGGAGTCATAGGGGTCAATGCAATTCCAAGTTTTGTTGATAATGAAAAACCAACACTGGAAAAAATGATCACCCACTTAGAGTACATTGTGGATTTGGTGGGCTATAAACACGTTGGATTCGGTTTTGACTTTGTGTACTACCTCAAAGGATGGAGTGAAAAAAGTGTTGAGGGATTTGAAAACGAAAGCAAAATCCCGGAGCTTTTAAAGAAGTTAAATGAAACTTTCAGCAAAAAAGAGGCCGAAGCAATAGCCTTCAAAAACTTTGAAAGGGTTTTTGAAAGAGTTGTTGGATAACCAAAACCTTTTAACCCATTTATATTTTTCTCTTTTGAGTGGAGAATATGGAAGAAGTTTATTTTCTAACCTTCAGAGAGGCCAGAATGCTATTGCTTTCCAAGGGAGAGGTTAGGGTAAACCTTGATTTGAGGAAGACCAACAGATCACATGCAGTTATCATTGAGGAAGATAAAGCCGTCTTCCCAGATGGAAGCAAAGTGGAGAAAGATGTCCTAAAGAAGATAGCAAGAGACGAGGATACGGTCTATTTTTTGAGGAAAGGACATTTATATAAAGCCGCAATCGCTGCCGGAGGCTTTTATAAGTTAGTTCCCACAATACCGCCCACCATAGAAATAAACGGCATTAGAATGCACCGCACTAAGGATACAAACCCCTTAAAAGACACCCGAAATAAAATAGAAACAGTAAATCCAAAAGAAGGAGAGCTCGTTTTGGACACCTGCATGGGGCTTGGTTACACCGCAATAGAAAGCGCAAAAAGAGGAGCCTATGTAATTACAATCGAAAAGGACCCAAACGTTATTGAACTTGCCTGGCTTAATCCGTGGAGCAGGGAAGTTTTTACCTCTCAGAACATTCAGCTTATCCAGGGGGATGCGTTTGAGGTCGTAAAAAAGTTTAATGGGGGAAGTTTTGATGCTATAATACATGACCCTCCAAGGTTTTCCCTTGCTGGACAATTGTATAGTGAAGAGTTCTATGCAGAGCTGTTTAGGATTTTAAAGCCGAAAGGAAGGCTGTTTCACTACGTGGGGAATCCCGGCAAGAAATACAGGCGAAAGGATCTCCAGAGGGGAGTAATGGAAAGACTGAGGAACGTAGGATTCAGGAAGATCAAACGAGTCGAGGAGGCTCTGGGAGTAGTTGCCTTAAAGCCATGATTAGGTGATGAGATGCTCTCCAAAGCTCTAAAGGAGCTAAAGGAATTTGCAAGTAAAGAAGGACTCTATGAAAAAAAGATTCTATTAATGTTTAGCGGAGGTAAGGACAGCAGCCTGGCACTTTATCTCCTTAAAAATGCTGGCCTAGATGTATCTGCAATAACCTTCATCCACAGGTGGAGCTGGAAGGAGCCTCTCCCGCATATGCTCAAATTTACAAGCTCTATGGGCGTAGAGCACTATCTTGTTGATATAACTGAAAGCCTTCTAAGAA
>JAGGWM010000091.1 GCA_021157445.1 Thermococcus sp.
CTATTATGCAGAGCTCTGAACTCAGCAGTTCTTCTTTCCCATGGGTTTAGGAAGGACGTTAGAGTGTGGGTTAACCTTAACGGTCCCCCCGATCCACCAAAGACCATCAGGTTTGAAGGAAGCGAGATCAAGCCAAAGACAATAAACCCAGACGAGAGGAGCTTGGCTAGAATAATAATAAAAGCCTTAAACGTTGGCGAAGGTATAAAAGAGCCCGCAAAAGAGCATCCTGTTCTCCCAGGCATTTACGTGAGCAACTTGAGATTTGAGGATGTTGTAAGGAGAACTCTCAAAAACTCAGCTCTCTACTATCTTCACGAAAATGGGAAACCAATCGAAAAAATAAACTTCAAAGGTAACGTAGCCTTTATCCTAGGAGACCATGAAGGATTAACCAAAGAAGATGAAAAATTCCTCGAGGAGATAGCAGAAAAAGTCAGTGTGGGGAAAAGGAGCTATTTAACGTCTCATGTAATAGCCTACGTCAATATCTTTCTAGATAAGCTTCTCTAATCGTTAAGCAACTTCTCAATTTCATTGGTTTTTAAAAACCTCCCGCTGTCGTAGATTAACTCCCCTCCAACAAAAACCTTTTCCACATCGCTTCCTCTTGCTGAATAGACAATATGTGAGAGCATATTTTCACGCGGCATAAAATGGAGCTTCTTTGCGTTTATGAGAACAAGATCTGCTAGGTAGCCTTCTTTTATGAGACCAGCTTTTATTCCTAACGCCTCAGCCCCTCCAACGGTTGCCCAGTGAAATACCTCCTTTGCAGTTGGCTTTGTGGGATTTCTTTGCTTTACCTTGTTGAGTATTGCTGCAAACTTCATTTCGAGGATCATGTCAAGTGAATTGTTAGAGACTGCACAGTCATTTCCAAGGGCTATTTTCCCGCCGAGCTCCCAGAGGTCTATTATTGGAGCTACTTCCCCCTCAAGCTTTGCCAAACTAGCGGGACAGTGAACCAGAGTTGCATCGCTCCCTGCATAAGTCTTAACCTCATCTTTTGAGAGATACACACCGTGAACTCCTATAAAGTATTCCTTTAACATTCCCAAATCATCTAGGTATTTAACTGGAGGCATTTTTTCTCTCTTTTTGACTCGAAGAACTTCTTCTTTGCTTTGAGAGATGTGCATATGAACTAATGCATTTTCCCTCTCCGCAATTTCTTTGACTTCCATCAGCAGATCCCTTGAAACTGTATCGGTTGCATGTGGAGCTAAGGTGGGTTTTACGAGGGGGCTCTTTTTCCATCTTTTAAAGAATCTGAATCCCATTTTGGGCTCTGCTATGGGCATTTCAACGAGATCCATCATTGTCTGCCCAATAAAGGCCCTAACACCCAACTTTTCTGCTGCTTCTGCTATTTTCCATGCAAAGAAGTAGTGATCGTTTATTACCGTTGAGCCGTTTGATACTGCCTCAGCAATTCCTATTAGAGCCCACTTGTAGATTTCTTCATCGCCCCATTCTTTCTCCATTGGCCATATTACTTCGTTAAGCCACCTGTCCAAGGGCATATCATCTCCAAATCCCCTGAATTTGTTCATCGCTACATGTGTGTGAGCGTTGATAAGCCCAGGTATGAGAAGATAACCCTTTCCCCCAAAGGTTTCATCCACATCAAAGTTCTTCAGACTTTCACGGGGAATGACCCCAGCTATCTTATCCTTTTCTATAAGAACAGCAATATCCCTCTTAACCCCTTTCACATCAAGGGCATACTCGGCTATGATTGCCTTCACCATTGTCACCTCCTAAGGGGATTAACTTTATGATGCTTGAGCTATTTAAACCCTATGGCAAAATGGCAAACAAAAGGGCAAAGGATTTAAATATCCATCTGCAGTTTAGGGATGTGATAACCATGTCTGTGGTGTTTGAAGTTAAGGGGAAGAGGTTCCTTGCAAAGTTTCTCTGGAATAATTGACTCTTCTGGGATAGGTTAATAAAGCCAAGGTTAAAAACTCAAGCAAGATTGGAGGTGTTTTATGATGATTGAGAAGGTTTATTGTGCGGATGTAAAGCCTAAAATGGAAGGAGAAAGGGTAAGACTTGCTGGGTGGGTTTATAGAAAGAGAGAGGTTGGTAAAAAGGTTTTCATAGTCCTTAGGGACTCAAGCGGCATAATACAAACGGTTTTCACAAAAGAACTTAGCGAAGAGGCCTACACAAAAGCAAAGCAAGTTGGAATAGAGTCAAGTGTAATAATTGAAGGAACCGTTAAGGTTGACTCAAGGGCTCCAACCGGAGTAGAAGTTCAGGCAGATAAGATAGAGATCATCCAGAACGTTGAATTTTTCCCGATAACGAAAGATGCAAGCGACGAGTTCTTGCTTGATGTTAGGCATCTCCACCTTCACTCGCCAAAAGTTGCGGATATTATGAAAGTTAAGGGCGCCTTAATGCAGGCAGCGAGAGAATGGCTTCTCCAAGATGGATGGTACGAGGTGTTCCCCCCAATTTTAGTCACCGGCGCAGTAGAGGGAGGCTCCACACTATTCAAACTCAAATACTTCGATAGAGAGGCATATCTTAGTCAATCGGCCCAGCTTTATCTTGAGGCAGCCATCTTTGGTCTTGAAAAGGTTTGGAGCTTAACACCAAGCTTTAGGGCTGAAAAGAGTAGAACAAGAAGGCACCTTACCGAATACTGGCACCTTGAGCTCGAGGCGGCATGGATGGATTTATGGGACATAATGAAGGTTGAGGAAGAACTGGTCAGCTATATGGTGCAGCGGACTCTTGAGCTTAGAAGAAAGGAAATTGAAAGGTTTAGGAAAGACGTGACAACGCTCAAGAACACAGAGCCACCATTCCCAAGGATAAGCTACGATGAGGCAATAGATATTCTTCAGGGCAAGGGGGTCAAGATTGAGTGGGGAGAGGACATGGGGGCAGATGAAGAGAGAGTTTTAACAGAAGAATTCGACAGGCCATTCTTTGTCTATGGATATCCTAAGCACATTAAGGCGTTTTATATGAAAGAAGACCCTGAAGACCCGAGAAAAGTCTTGGCGGCGGACATGCTTGCTCCTGAGGGATACGGTGAAATCATAGGCGGAAGTCAAAGAGAGGATGATTATGAGAAGCTAGTGCAGAGAATACTCGAGGAGGGTATGGATCCAAAGAACTACGAGTGGTACCTTGACCTTAGAAAGTATGGAAGCGTTCCGCACAGTGGGTTTGGACTTGGGCTTGAAAGATTGGTAGCATGGGTGCTGAAGCTCGACCACATCAAGTGGGCTACGCTATTCCCGAGAACACCATCAAGAATTTATCCATAAAACCCCTCTTCTACTTTTAAATTTCAAAAACCGTAAGGTTTATAAATGCAATCAAGCCCAATAAAGTCCGAGGGCCCGTAGCCTAGCAGGATAGGGCGCCGGCCTTCTAAGCCGGAGGTCCCGGGTTCGAATCCCGGCGGGCCCGCCAAATTTTGTGAATCTAGCTTTTTTCCTGCTAAATGGGCCATAAAGAAAAGTGCTGCCGCCTCAAAAAAGGCCGATTTTGAAAAAGTTTTGAAAAAGATTCCACGTGCAAGAGGCTAGTATTAATAGACTATTCCATATGAGGCGAGATAGTCCCTTAAGAGCTTTTTGGCACGTTTTATGTTCTTCACTGGCACCCCAAGACTCTCAGCCAACTCTTCATCCTTGACGTTGCGCAAGCCCTCGTAAATCTCCTCTGCAACATCTGAAGAGGGCATCATATCCTCGCCGTAAACCTCTGCAAAATCGAAGAGTTCTATTTCAAGCTCGTCAAAGTCAAAGCGCTGGGGGTTGAAACAAAGGCCCGAATACAACAGAAAGTCAATAGCATCCTTGACTCGGGCGTCCTCTAAGAGGGCTGGATTGACCACACTGACGTGAGCATTCAACGCCTTGCTAATTTCACCGACCTTACTCTTGAGTTCGGGATATGCTTCTTTCTTTGGGAACAAGACGAGGCGAGAACCACGCAAGCTCCCGCTATGGTGAATGTGGGCAACGAGGTCATACACTCCCAATTCGACAAGCACCTTCTCTACGTCTTCATCCATGATACTTCCTCAAAAAGAATTATTGCAAAAAAGGGTATAAAAAGCATTTGGATTCACACAAAGAAAACTACCCTACTTCCATCGCTTAAAAGTGATCTATTTGATATTTCTTTTTCACATCTTTATGTTTCTTTGTGGGGAAAAACTAATAAGAGGCTAACACTTCTTACATAAATCTTGAAAGTGTAAAGAAACAGGAAATATATGGCTTTGGCAAAAAATGCATGAATAAATGGCAATGATGATTTCAAGGTCTCCCCGGCTGAATATGATGAACTGGACCCGTTACTGAGCCCCTTGTTCGAACAACTCAGCGACAAAAAGCAAAATTAAACGAGAAAGCGCCCTATTGTGTCAAACCTTTAAATCTCCGCCAAAATTCTTTCTAAGATGCTAACGAGCCTTTCTGCGCTCTCCCTAAGCTCTTTGCTCATCTCAACAAAAAGCCCGGTTTGCTTTGGCTGGGCTCCTATTAGAATGAACTTGGCATTTACGTTCTGCTTTAGATAACTAACCAAAAGCTTTAGGGGCATCTTGTGAGTTGAAAACGCCTCTCCAAGAGTTCCCTCGGGATCGGCCAAAACTATCTCACCTGGCTTTCCTTCAAAGTGCACTGCATCTACAAAGACCACATGGGAGGGATTTTCCCTTATTATCTTCCCAGCATAGCTTTCTGGCATTTCGCCGCAGTTTAAAAACACAACCTTTGGGTTTGAGACTCTTTCTTTCAACATCCCTACAACGTAAACTCCAAAAGCATCGTCTCCTCTAACATCATTTCCGATGCCGCACACTACAACTTTTTTTGCCCCTTTAAAGAACTCTTCAAGCTCCATTTCTATCACCAAAAATTAAAATTAAAGATAATCCGCGATTTTTTCAATTTTCTTTGTGAATTCGCTATTTAAGAGCTCTTTCACATTCCCTATTTTATCATCGAGCTCTCTGTAGAGAGGAATGCCAACCAAATATGGGACGTTGAATCCTCTGGCAAGGTTTTCTATTTCCTTCTCTTCATCAAGCTTCATGTTCTCCACTATGCCAATTATTTTAAGATTCTGCTCCTTTAGGAGCTCTAGGAGTTTTTTAACCACATTAACGGCAAGCTTTGAAGGTGTTGCCACGACGAGGAACTCGCCTCTCTTGAGGAATCTCAAAACGTCCAAAAATTGATCTCCCATTCCCGGAGGCATATCAATTACGAGGAAATCAAGCTCGTCCCACCTTGTTATGGCCAAAAGCTCTATTAAAGCGTCGCTTATTTCCATTCCTCTCAATGGGGTGGGCTTATCCTCGGAGTAGTATACGATGCTCATGAACTTAATTTCATGCACTTCTGGAGGAACGACACCCTTGTCCTCTTCGGGGAATTCTTTGGGCTCAAAGCCCAGTATAACATGATCACTTGCCCCGTGGAAGTCAAGGTCTAGAAGTCCCACTTTATATCCCTTTCTTGCAAGAACAAGTGCCAGAGTTGTAGAAATCATTGATTTCCCCACTCCTCCTTTGCCGCTCACTACCGGGATAATTCTCTTAACTTTTTCGAGTCTGGCCTCGACTGCCTTTATCCTCGGGTCAATCACTCTTCATCACCCTCAACTTTTATTGCAGCTAGGTAGACTCCTCTCCCCTTTGTAACCTCAAAGTCCCTGCTCCCGCATTTTGGACAAGTCAAAAAGGCGTGAACAACTTCTGGGATAAAGTGAATGTCCTCCTTTATTCTCTCGTCAAAACCTTCCCGGACGTCTTTGAGCTTCCATTCATTCCCGCAGTTTCTGCACTTGAATTCTGCTTCCTCAATCACGAACTCAATCTCTGCATCCTCCGCAATCGTCCCTTTCTTTATTTCGTTGATAGCAAACTCAAGAATCTCTTGATTAACATCTTGTAGTTCTCCGAGAACAATCCTCATACCCAGAACTTTTTCCTTTCCATGATGCCTTGCAAATTCAATTGCAGTCCTGACTATACCATCAGCAAGCGCCCATTCATGCATACTCTTCACCGAAAAAATCTAAACGATGGAGTTTATAAATGGTGGTGTTTCAAACAAAAGGTGTTAAAAAGAAAAAGATTAGTGCCACGTAACGGTTTTGTGCTTAACCTTCCCCGCAAGGGCATCTTTTAGGGCTTGCTCCATAATCTCCAGTCCTTTCTCGGCAATCTCTTTCGTTATTACAAGCGGTGGTGTTATTCTTATGACGTTTCCAAACATGCCGTAGCTTGGCAAAATCAAGCCGAGTTCAAATGCCCTCCAGCAGATTTTTCCGGTGAGCTCTGGATCGGGTGTTTTGGTGTTGGGCTTCACTATTTCTGCACCTATCATTAGGCCCCTGCCCCTAACATCTCCAATGACATCGTAGCTCTCTTTCATCTCAAGTAGGCGTTTCTTTATGAAATCTCCAACCTTCAGAGCGTTCTTAAGGAGGTTTTCCTCTTCTATTATCTTAAGGGTCGCATATGCAGCTGCTGAAATGACTGGATTAGCCGCTGGAGTTAGTAGTGCAGAACCGCTTGTCATTTCCATGAGATCAGCTTTTCCAATTACTCCACTAAGTCCCATTCCACTAGCCACGCCTTTTCCAAAGGAAATAAAATCGGGCTCTATTCCAAACCATTCGCTCGCAAACCACCTTCCAGTCCTTCCAATTCCTGTCTGCACTTCATCCATTGCCAAAAGAACCCCGTGCTCATCAAGCACTTTTTTGAGCTCTTTAAAGAAGTTATCCGGTGGAACTACTATTCCCGCGTCTCCTTGGATAGGTTCAGCTAGGAGAATACTCACTTCATCTGGAGGCACAACATGGGCAAAAACGTAATTCTCGAGATAGTCCAAGAAGGCATTTATCAGCTCATCAGGCTCTTCATACCCGTCTATCCTCCATGGGTTTCTATAGGGGTTCGGATATGGGATCCAGACTACATTTGGAACTAACGGGGAGAAGCCTCTCTTTTGTGAGCTTTGGAAAGCAGCAACAGAGGTTGCCCCATAAGTTTGTCCGTGATATGCCCCAATAAAGGCAACTATCCAGGGTTTTCTTGTTGCAAAGCGAGCGACTTTCATGAGCAGATCGATGGAATCGCTCCCACTTAATCCAAAGAGGACTTTTGGGTTCTCTATTGGGGCTTTTTCGGCTAAAATTTCCGCAACTTCTATCGCCCTTTTGCTGTAAGTGTAGCCGATCATTGAGTGTTGTATTTTTGCAACTTGTTCCTGCACCTCTTTAACTAACTTAGGATGAGCATAACCTGTTGAAGCCGCGGCGGCTCCGGCAAGGAAGTCTATGAAAACATTGCCATCAACATCCTCTATCAAAGCCCCATAACCTCTCTCGGGCACGACGGGAAAGAGCTTAACCCCTAAACCTTGAGAAATCACCCTTTTTTCTCTTTCCACAAGCTCCTTGGCTTTTGGTCC
>JAGGWM010000106.1 GCA_021157445.1 Thermococcus sp.
AAAAACAATATAAAAACAAAACCACCTTTTAATCTTTCTTGATGCAGAGTGTGGGCACTTCTTGCCCCCAAATATGCTCCTATTATAAGTCCCGGAGCTAAGAGGAATGCAGTTTCTATGTCTACATTTCCAGTTTTGAAATGCCCATAGGTTCCGGCAAGGGCCGTGAAAAAGAGCGCCACGCTGGATGTCCCGATAGAGTATCTGACTGGCATATCAACAAGAACATGGAAAAGAGGGACGTTTAGGATTCCTCCGCTTATCCCGAGCAGGCCCGATACAAAGCCTGAAAGGACACCTACTACGGGGACGTTCTTATAGTTTATTCTGACGTTTTCCTCGTGATGAGATTTTGAAGGAGTTATGGCCATTTTATATGCCAGATAAAACAAAAGAACTGAGAAAATATTCCTTAAGAAGGCCTCATTTAGAAATGTTGTTATATGGGCTCCAATTAATGCCGCCGGTATTGAAAACGCTTCTTTAATTGCCACGACTCTAAAAAGAACCTTTCCTCTTTTAATGTGTGTATAAGCGGAAGCAAAAGAGCTAATCGCTATGCAGGCAAGGCTTGTGCCTATTGCAGTATGAATGGGTAGTCCTATAAATGTAAGCGTTGGCACTATCAAGAAGCCACCACCAACTCCAAAAAGGCCGGCTATTACCCCTATTGCAACTCCAAGGGTGAAATCTAGGAGATAGCCAATCATGAAAAAAGTTCGCAAAAATCACTTTAAATTTTTTCCGCATTAATAATAAAAACTCAGGGAACGGAGTACCCAAGTCCTTTAAGGATCATCCTGAGTGCTAAGAATGCCATCACAACCGCGAAAGCTTTTGTTAAATTGCTGGCTTTAGTCCTTTTCGCTATCCTTGCCCCTAACTGAGCTCCAACTATTAATCCCGGCACAAGTAGGATCAGCCACTCAACCTCAACGTTGCCGAGCATGTAGTGTTTCAAGGCTCCGCTTGTAGCTGTAAATACTATTGCAAAGCTTGAAGTTGCTACGGCATAGTGGATTGGCAGCCCCATGTAAGTTAGAAACGGGACATTTATTGCTCCACCACCTATGCCGAGCAAACCACTCGCCATCCCCGCTATAAACCCTCCTAAAGGCACTATCTTGTAATCCAGCTTTATTTGGTTTAAATCAACTTCGTGGGGTTCTTTGCTCTTTTTACGATAGATTCTTATCGCAACCAGAAAGAGAACTACACCAAAGATTACTTTAAGCTGGCTTGCGCTGATGTAACTCGTCATCCATGCCCCGATATAGGCCCCTATAACGGCAGTACTTGCCAAAAGTAGGCCTGCTTTATGGTGTATTCTTCCTTGCTTGTGATAAGCTATAGCAGAGCTTAAGGATGTAAAAACGACGGCAGCACTTGAGGTTCCAACTGCGTGGTGTATTTCAACTCCTAAGAGATTTAGAGTAGGCACTATCAAAAATCCCCCTCCCAAGCCGAAGAGAGCGGCCAGTATCCCTATGAAAATCCCAACACCGAAGTATCCAATGTATCTAAGCAAAGGATCACCTCCATTATTCAAGTTCAAACGTAAGGGCTTCGATTAGTTTTATTAGAGCATTGAGGTCATCTATATGAAGCATTTCTGTTTCGCTGTGGAGGTATTTTATGGGAACACTTAAAGCTAAAGTTTGACTCTTGGTCTCAAAAACCGATGCATCCGTTCCTCCACCAGTAACTCCGATCTGGATTGGAATGTTGTTCTTTTTCGCTATTTCAAGGGTTTTCTTTGCTAGGGAGGGGGTGTATATTGCTGAATTATCAACAGCCCGTATTACGGCACCTTTTCCAAGCCTTACATCTCCCGTAAGGAAGGAGCAGCATGCAAACGAATCCACAGCTATGGCGTATTTTGGTGAATATCTGCTCGCCAAGAACTTGGCCCCTTTGAGTCCTATTTCCTCTTGGACTGTGAAGGCAAAAATGTACTTTCCTTCCACATCATGATCAACGAGATCCTTTATGGCTTCCACAAGAGCCACAACGCCAAACCTGTCATCTAATGAGCGCGTTGCAATGTATTTGTTGTTTAAGATGCTGAAATGCTTTTTAAATACAGCAAAGTCTAAAACTTTTATCCCCATTTCTTCGGCCTCTTCCTTTGACTCTGCCCCTATGTCTATTTCAAGGCTGTACCAGGGAACTGTCTCGAATTTCCTTTCAAGATTGAGGTGCACGGGAGTAACTCCTATAACTCCATCTAATTCTCCTTCTTCCGTTATTACTTTTACGTGCCTTCCCAAAAGAAGTCTGTCGTCTATTCCTCCTACTTTTCTGAACTTTAATTTTCCATCCTTTGTTATCCCTGTTATTAAAAGCCCGATTTCGTCCATATGTGCCATGAAAATTGCTTTCTCCTCACCCTCTCCAAGTTCCACAATTAGGTTTCCAATTGTATCAACTCTGTAGTCGGCGTAATCTTTTATCCATTCGATAATCTTCTCTCTTACCCTATCCTCATAGCCCGAAATACCGGGAAGTTGGGTTATCTCTTTAAGTTCTTCCATGATCATCTCTTCCACCGAAAACAGATGGAAATAAACTACTTAAAGTTTTTTGATAGCGTTAAGATTTGCATTTTAATGAATCCATCACTAAACTTTAAAAACTCCTAGGGGATTATTTATAAAGGGTTTTTAAACCCAGTTTAAGGAGGTGCAAAACTTGGTTGACATGAGCAATGTAGAACTTAGAATAGAGA
>JAGGWM010000204.1 GCA_021157445.1 Thermococcus sp.
ATATACCCCCCGGATGCAGATTCCATCCAAGATGCATCTACATGAAGAAAGGACTCTGCGACACCAAACACCCACAATTAATAGAATACGAACACAACCACTGGGCAGAATGCTGGCTAGCCGGAAAGTATTAGACTCACATAACTTTTAAATTCCAAATTTTTATTTTAATTCTTTGTGTGTTACTGTTGAAGGTGATACCAATGAGCAGCTTTAGAGAGGGTCTTACTTATCCACCAATCAGAACGGGCTTAATATTGCTGTTCTTAGCTCTTCTGATGTCTCTAGGAGCTTCTTATAACGTTCTTAGAGAAGAACTTCAAACAGGCGTTTGGGGCCCCGGAGCTTACGTTATTGGGGATGAAATAGAAGCTTCGGGGGATATCGTGAGTATAAGTCTTGAAATTTCATCAGACAATGCCTCAGTTAAGATAATTGCAAATGGTATGGAAGACACCTACACTTTACTGGGAAGCACTAAAACACTGAAATTTACTTCAAAGCCCTCAGTTTTAGTTGAAAAGGGTGAGGTCCATTATTCATATATCATAAAGTGGATTGATTATCCATACACATATCTCAGCTTTCCTGCATTTTTTACTATGATCGTGGGAAGTATCATAGCATTTAAAGGGTATTTAAGTTTCTTAGAATCTCTTAAGGAAAATAGAACCACGTCAAAAAAGAGGAGGGACAGAAAATGAGAATCATAAATTACGATAAGGCCATAAAAAACTTAATAACGTTTATAAAAGAAAAAGTCGGCGATGCTGGAGCAACCGGGGTGGTGATTGGGGTTAGCGGCGGTGTAGATAGCGCAACTGTTGCCCATCTTGCAACAAAAGCCCTTGGAAAGGAGAAAGTACTCGGCCTTATAATGCCCTACCACATGAACCAAGACGTAGAAGATGCCTTATTAGTATGCAAAAAGCTCGGAATCGAACATAAGGTCATTAATATAAAGGAAATCGTGAATGAGTTTGAGAAGAACATTGGATTCGAACTTGACAAAGTTTCCAAAGGAAATTTAATGGCAAGAACTAGAATGATACTTTTATACGCTCACGCAAACTCAAGAAACTACCTTGTTTTAGGAACTTCTAATAAAAGTGAATTTTTGACGGGATACTTTACAAAATGGGGAGACGGGGCTAGCGACTATGCTCCATTAATCAACCTATACAAGACGGAAGTCTGGGAAGTTGCTAAGAGAATTGGAGTTCCAGAAAAGATAATAAGCAAAAAACCGAGTGCCGGGTTATGGGAAGGACAAAGCGACGAAGACGAACTGGGGATTAGCTACAAACTCTTAGATGAAATCCTCTATAGATTGGTAGATTTAAAAATGGAAAAGAACAAAATTGCCGAAGAGTTAAGTATCCCAGTAGAGAAAGTTGAGTATGTCGAGTATCTAATCAAAAAAAGTGAGCATAAAAGAAGACTCCCCTTGGGACCAGAAATCTGACGGTGAAGTGCGTTGAAAAGGGGATATATACTGGTATTTTTAGCCGCAAGTATGTGGGGAACTCTCGGCATTTTTGCTAAATTGCTCTATGGATTCGGATTAGACCCTTTTACAATAACATTTTACAGAGCCTCCATAGCATTTGCCCTTCTTTTTGTTTACAACATTTCCAAAGGCTTCCAGATTAAAAAACATAGACTGCCCTTCTATGCATTTTATGGATTTTTTGCAGTATTCTTGTTTTACATATTGTATTTTTACACTGTCAAGATTTCTTCGGTCTCTTTGGCAGTTCTCCTGCTGTATTCCGCCCCAGTTTATTCCACGATACTGGGATACTTCATCTTTAACGAAAGAATCACATCTATAAAGCTCATGGCACTTGTAATGGCAATAATAGGGGTTCTCCTAGTTGTTAGTCCTAACGGAGAGAATGTGAGTAGAATAGCTATAGTACTGGGGCTTCTTTCAGGGCTTACATATGCCCTCTATGGAATTTTGGCAAAATTTGCCATAAAAAACGAAAAACCAGAAGAAGCCCTTCTTTACACAATAGGTTTTGGAGCCCTTTTTCTGGCTCCGTTTTCGAATTTTAAAATTCCCGCTTCATCTCTACCCTACCTTTTCGGGCTGGCATTCTTTCCAACATTCCTAGCATATATCCTATACAACATCGCACTCAAGGAAATAGAAGTTAGCAGGGCATCGATAATTGCCACAGTAGAACCGGTGATCGCTCTAGTCCTTGCTTATTTTCTATTCCATGAAACTCTAATGACCAAACAAATGATTGGAGCCACACTAATAATCTTAGGCTCCCTTATGTTACATATAGAGGACAGAAATGAAAAAAATTAGATATAAAAGTAGCGCTCAAGTTCCCATTCCGTAACCTTTATTGTTTTTCTGTCAATCCCCTTCTTTTCTAAATACTCTTGATAGTTCTCCCATTCCCTTGTTTTGTATTCTATAAAGTTGTGATAGGCCTTTCCAAGAATTTCTTTGATTACTTTATCCTTCTTTAGTTCTCCGAGGGCCTCTTCTAAAGTACCTGGTAGGAGGCCTACTCCTAGAGAATCCCTTTCTTTTTCTTCCAGTTCATATACATTCTCTTCCACATAGGCAAACGGTTCGAGTTTATGTTTTATTCCATCCATACCAACCATTAAGATAGTTGCAAACGCAAGATACGGATTTGCACTTGGATCCGGGCAGCGATATTCTATCCTTGTCCCATTCCCTACATACGCAGGAACCCTTATCAGTGCACTTCTGTTTTTGTATCCCCATGAGATATACACCGGAGCTTCATACCCCGGCACGAGACGTTTGTAGGAATTAACAGTAGGGTTGGTTATCGCCGTTAAAGCCTTTGCATGCTTTAAGATGCCTCCTATAAAGTAAAGGGCCTCGTCACTTAGCCCTTTCTCCCCTTTAAAGATGTTCTTCCCATCTTTCCAAAGACTTATGTGTAAGTGCATTCCATTACCTGGCTTACCAAAAAGAGGCTTTGGCATAAAAGTAGCATAAAGACCATAGCTTTCTGCCACTGCTTTAACCAAGTACTTGAACCTGACTATATTATCGGCAGTTGTTAATGCGTCTGCAAAGCGAAAATCTATTTCATGCTGTCCTGGGCCAACTTCATGATGCAAAACTTCTGGAATTAGCTTGAACGCGGGCATATAATGGGCTATAATCCTTTTCATTTCTCTCGCTTTGTCTAAATTAACTAGGTCAAAATAACCCCCTCCATCAGGAAGCTTGAGCTCCCACGAGCCGTTTTTTTCAAATAGATAAAATTCTGGTTCAGAACCTATATATGCGGTTATTCCCTTCTTGTTCAGTTTTTCCACAACTGAGCTTAATATCCTCCTAGGATCAGCATAATAAGGTTTATTATCTTTGTATATATACCCGAATACCTTTGCAATCCCTTCCCAGGGGACCTCCACATAAGTGGTCGGGTCTGCTTTGAAGAGAAGATCGCTGTCTTCTATTCCTTGGAAGCCTGGGATTGAAGAGCCATCAAAGGATATTCCATCAGTCACTGCCTCCTCATACCTTTCAATTGGGACCTCCATCCCCTTTGGAATTCCATTTATATCAACAAAAACCAACTGTAAGAACTTGGGTTTGTTTGAGTTATGCTCGGTAAATGATTTAATTTCGTTCATTTTTATCCACCTTTTTTGATGATGCTTTCAGTATTAACATGCATTTTTATACAATGTTTGCAATATAAGCCTTTCTACTGAACTACTGGCAAAATGTCAAATAATTCTCGCTATACCAGATTTATGTCTAAAAATTGCCACGTTAAATAAAAACTTTGATTTTTTCTTGTCAACAATATCCCAAAAGAAAGTTTTTTATCCTCCTCTAAAAAAATACTAGCATGCCTAAAGAAGACGAACTAATCCAAAAAGAGCTCTCGCGGTTAAATTTTCACTTACCTAAAAGCAGAAAGAGTCTCAAAACTCTCCTCGAGGAGGACGAACCTAAGGTACAGCTTAGAGATGGCCAGTTTCATTTTTTTAAACGAAAAGAGCTGAAGTATCTTAGCACTTTACTCGACAACGATGAATACAAATCTCTTTATCTTCCCATAGTACTTGAGATTACTCCAACATGGCACGGATATTTTAGAGTAAGGGGAAAGACTGCAGTTAAGGTTATTGAAAAGATACTTGGAACATACGACCCATTGGAGGAAAAAAATGAAGTGACACTTCCCCGTTATCTCATTCCAGAAATTCGGAAAAAGTTACCTACAGCAACAACCTATGCGTTTATAATAGAGTAAGTTTGGGGTGATAAAAATGGACGAAAACAAAACTCTGCTTCATTACTACATGTTCACGATTCCTCACATAACTGTCTTTGCCGGAGCGATACTAGGCATCCTTCTCATCTTACACATTGATATGAGGAAAGCACTTGGAGTATTTGCTACTTTTTACGGGATTTTGCTCATTATAATAGCTGCATTAGTTAGAAATCAGTTTTCAAAATTGCCATTATACCGAATAAGCTTGTTGTTTTTTACAATATTCACACTCTTAGGCATTCTATTGCTTATAATGTGAAACTTTATATTTATTGAATTACAAATTATCTGGGGGAAGAGTTATGAAGAAGATCATCACAACCATCATGACATTACTGATGATCTCTTCTTTGGTGTCTTCTCAATACCTATTTTTCTCGACACTGGAAAGCAATATCATTATAGTGTCAGGGGACTATGGGGAAGGAACCCTCACTGTTGTGAATAATGGAGACAAGGAGTTCCAAGTGGTAAGCTATCGGAGATATTACGCAGTCGATGAGAACAATAAAGAAGTTTCTGGAATTAGGCTGGAGATCTATAAGCCCACAGGAGAACTAATATCTCCCGGGGTCCTCTATACATATTGGAAACCCGGTGAGGCAAGAACCTTGCGGTACAAAATTCATGTCAATGAAAGTGTAAAACCGGGGAAGTATACCCTCTTCATAATTTTTTGGGGGTTCTCAGGATCAGGAGAAATAAGCATTATCACAGTTCCCGTTTCACTTGAGGTTACTGATATTCCGTTAATATTCAAGGAAACTCTTGTGCGGATAAAAGAACGCGGTGTTCCAACGTTCCATGTATTAAATGGAGAGACACTGGAGATATATTCAACAATCTACAATCTCAAAAATTCTCCTGTATCTGTAAAAGGAAGTGTATATTTGGAAAAGGATGGAGAACGGTATCTTAAAAAAGAGATAGCGGTAAACTTAACTCCAGGAGAGAACTCAGTTCAGGTAAACATTCCAATTCCTTATGATCTCCCTTCTGGACAGTACAAGCTGGTATACACCCTTATATATCCAAAAGGAACGTATTTGTTCTCAAAGGAGTTCTATATATCCTTTGGAGTTGATTTAGTTGAGATTTCCCTAGAAAAAACCCAAATAATGGAAGATGAATCCAATACCGCGTATCTTACAATATTGTCTGAGAGAATTATCCCAGTAAATCTCAGCATTGAAGTATATGGAACAAACAACGAATATATGTACAACCAAACCAAAGAGATCACGCTTAATGAGGGTAGCAATGTTGCGAAGGTAACTCTTCCTCCTTTACCATCCGGTAACAAGAAAATAATAGGGAAAATATTGTTTAGAAACATAATACTCGATCAGGACTCTTCTGATTACGATGTATTAGCATATCCAAAGATTGAAAAAGTTTCATACCAAAAGCTCTCTCTAGCTTCAACTAAGGGACAAATCAAGTTTTTAGTGGAAATCAGCAATAGAAACCCTCATGAAATGAAAGGAACTCTATCTTACAGCTTTTTTGGTGTTAATGGCACAATACTAAAAGCCTCCAAAGATCTCATATTAATACCGGGAAAAAACGAAATAGAGTTCATCGTAGAAGTCCCCCTAGGGGAAATTGGGTACGAAATTTCTCTGGAAAGCAATGGAAAAGAACAAAAAGTCCGCGGAACTTTAAAACTGGAGCTTCCAAGCTCTACAACTACCTCTTCAACTCAAAGCTCTTCTTCATTAACAAGCTCATCCTCGAGCCAAGTTCCTCCCGAAGAGAGTTCAACAAGATACTACTATGCCGTTGCGATAGCCTCGCTTATACTGGTCTTCCTGCTTCTGTTTGGTTACTATTTGAAACATAAAAAACCAAGAAGAAAAAGAAAACGACCCAAACCAAAGAGAAAATCCCCATTAGGTAGATTTAGAAAGCCAAAGAAACCTGAGATTAGAGAGTACAAGGAACTGCCCAAAAAATAACCAAATCTTTATAATTTCTTTTCCTTAATTCTAACACGGTGAGGGGGCTGGGGCTCTCCGCAAGGAGGAAGTTCCGCCCACCGCACCGGGGCCGCGGTGCCGCAAGGCACCTCCCGAGAGGGAGGGCAACGGCACAGAAACGACACGTCCCCTCAAAGATGAGAATGAAAGCGGTGAAGGGAGCTCGTGAGGGCTCCCGAGCTAACCCGCAGACGATTTGGGGGGGAGCGGTGAAACGGCCGTCCCGCGGGGTGCAAGGCCGAGAAAGGGGCAATGAAGTCCCGGTGCGAGCCCCGTGGTAGGCCGCTTAGTCGAATGCCCATAAATACAGAAGGCGGGCTATAGCCCCCTCACCTCATCTTTAAATCCAAAGCAGAGGCCAATAAAATCAAGCCTCCTCCGATTATTGTTCTTACCGTGGGCACTTCTCCAAAGATTAGTAGCGCATACACAACCGCACTAAGAGGGTCAATATAGCTTAAAAGCGCTGCCTCATTTGCTTCTACTTCCTTAAGGCCACCCATATAAATTAGAAGGGCAAATGAAGTATGAACTATCGCAATAATTCCAACAACCGACAAAGAGTAGAGGGATATTTTTAATCCTTCAAAAGCCCCCACTAGTGGAAAAAGGATCAATGTAGCAAAAAAGAGTTGAAAAAACGTTAAATACGAGCTTTCGATATCCCTCAAATATCTGCCCAAAATAGTTACGCTGGCATAAAACAAAGCCCCTAAAAACGCAAAAATTATTCCCAGAAAATCTTTGCTCTTAAGAGAAATTTCTCCTTGTGTTCCTATTATAAACGCTCCCAGAAGGGCTATAAAAATAAGAATTATCCTTTTTGTTGTTATTTCTTCTTTAAGAAATATTGCAGATAACATAACGACTATTATTGGTGCCAAATAATAAATAAGAGTTGCTTTTGCTATGTCCGTGTACAAAACCGCCGAAAAGAAAAATACCCAATTTAACCCAAGCACAGCTCCCAGCAGAAATACTAAATGTACTTTGGGCTTTATTTCTGAGAATGCTTTTTTAACCCATCCAGAATCATTGAGAGTATAGAAAAACAAGAAGATCAAGCTACCCAAAAGCACCCTATAAAAAGCTAATTTCAAACCGCTTAGGTTTGAATATCTGGCAAAAATTCCCACGCTTCCCCATATAACCATAGAGGCTATTATTTTAGTTCTTCCATAGATCATAAGTGCTCCTCCATGTCCTCTTTCCATAGCTTGTATGCTTCTTTGACTTCTTTTTCCCTAAATCTAGGGACAGCATTTTTAAACGGGTCAAAAGATTCCAGTTCTCTCTCGCTGTTTCCTATATATGTGGCAATAAGACCCACCTTCGAATGAAGAGAAGAAGGTAAACGAAGAATCCTCTTTACATCAACAGTTACTTTTCCATCAAAGTATGCTTTTGAAAATATAGTAGATAAGCTAAACAACCTTAAAAGAGTCTTATATCCAACGCCCTGAGGAAAGGCTGTCAATATGGCTTTTTTTACAAAATTCTCATAAATCTCGTCCCTGCTCTCCATTATTAGATTTACTTGTTTTCTATTTAATCCAATGTTCCTTAAGTGATACTCCGAGATTCTCTCGATGAAATAACCAAACCTCAGTCTAAAGACTCTATAATAACCTGAAGACAACAACACCTTTCTTTCTTGAATGTCTTCAAATGTAACCTCCTCGGCACTGGAGATATAGCTCAAAATCCTTTCCCTGGCTTTTGAATCCAACTCCAGGGCCCAATTATCTAGAACTCTAATATGGTAACCTCTACCAGAATAAACAACGTGAATGTTTTCAAACCCGAAGTCTTCTCTCAGGATAACAAGAGTATCCCTCGCCAGTTCCTTGGCATCCTCAAGACATATCGGACATACCACCCCGGCTTCATGGCTACACCTTTTTAAGGGAAGATCTTTTGCGTCTATGTCAAAAACCAGCTCTGCTCCAAGCCAACCACTCATATTTTTTGGATCGTCATACAAGGCTACACTGGAATAGATTGAATAGGGAGCCGTAATTTTTACATAGTCCTCAAGATCTTTAACATCTTGGAACACATTTTTCCTGTCATTAGGGCCTTCGCCAGTATGATCAAATCCAAACTCTCTATTTTCCAAGGTGTCGATAATAAACTTTGGAATTTTCTTTGAATTCCATTCTTTTGAATAGTATTTTGCCCTCTCCTCTTTGCTGACTTCCCTAAACAGACTGCTCATTCTTTTCACCTTGGCTCTTCTTACTTAAATACAGTTTCCTGAGATAATAGGTTAAAGGATTTTTAATGTATCTACAGTCTTTATCCGGCTTACAGAGCGGGGAAGCACTGGATCGTATTTTCTCACAATTGGGAGGAAAATACCACGTTGAATTTCCGCTGTCTTCTAAAGTCGGTTCCAAGGTGTAACCAAAACCTAAATGATACCATATGTTTTTGATCTCATTCGGCTGATCTTGGAATAAAGGAGGCTTGCATCTGTTGCCTGCCTGAATTATCAGGGGCAGGATTTCCTCTTTTATTACCCTGAGATCATTTATGCAGTCCTTAACTTTAACATCCCTTTTAGGGGGGTTAGGACATATCCTAGCATAGCTCAAGAAAGAAGTCAGCAACACCGTTATAGCATAGTTTCTTAATCCACTCGGAACGCCTCCTAATGCTATTTTAACACAAGGAGGAAAGAAATCAAAATGCAAAGGCTGAGCAACAGTGCTGAATTTTTCAACCCTCTCTTTGAAATATTCCCGAGCAAGCTCACTTAACCTGGAATAAAGTTCCACGTAGTAGTGAGGCAATTCTTCTCTGATGTCATAGAGAATGTTAACCGCCTTTTCGAGGTTTTTCTCGAAGCTCTTCTTCCACAACTCGATCATCTGGGTTCTGTTTAAATACACATACCCGCTTCTTATGTAAAAATCCTTAAGAGATCCCTCGTTCAAGGAGAGAAACTCTTTCAGGGGCATTTTGTATTTAAGAAACATTTCCTCCTTTTCTTCAGGGGGCAATTCTTCATGAAGGGTTTTCTCAATTATTGTCCTATCTCTCTTCGGAATTTCATTTCCCGATGTTTTTTCTAAGGGAAGTGCAAGTTCATCAAAGTTTTCTGACAATTCTATCTTTGTCAGATATATCTTCAGGTTTGCATCCTTAACAAGTTCCATTTCTACTCCATAGGGAGAAAATGCCAAAGCACCTAAGAGAGCATAAAAACTTATCAAATCCTTCCAATCATTCAAAGTCAACAAATAATCGGGAATTCTACCAGTATTTACCCATCGAACTCTCTCCAGGGCTAGCTCCATGTCCAAATAGTTAGGAATAATATCAAGTAGCTCGTTGATAGTTTCAAATTCATTTAACAACTCTTGAGCTCGCTTTCCGAATGGATCTAACATTGGCTCACCTTTTAGAATACTATCTATTTTACAATAAAACTCTTTTGCTGATAGATTATCATAAAAGTTTATCAACTTGTTAGAAATTTTACAACATCCAGAGCATAGTCTGGTACGAACTCCAAAAACCTTATATTTTAAAAGGTAGTAAATCCGATAGACGAAAAAGAGTGTGAAGTATGGCAATAAGGTGATTCATTATGGTAGACGATTTTTCCAAGAAAAGGGTAAAAAGCGGGATTCCAGGATTTGATGATTTAATTGGAGGGGGATTCCCTGAAGAATCAACCGTCCTTATCACAGGCAGCACTGGGACTGGCAAAACTACTTTTGTAGCTCAATACATATACAAGGGTGCGGAGGAATATGG